>JAOZLQ010000048.1:0-5962 GCA_029934755.1 Desulfuromusa sp.
TATCGAATGAAAGGAAAATGTGTTTTTCGGGAAGAATTGAGGAGGAGTCTAAATCAATCAGTTCTTCTGAGTTCATGCATGATAAGACACTTGCATAAAACAGGGGGGTAAACAAAATATGCCATGATAAAAAATAGCTGTTTTTGGACTTGACAATGACCTTCTGTCAGAGCATTGTCCACAAATGTCCACTAAAGTAAATGATTGTCTTAGGGGGTGCGGATGAACCTGTCAGTTAAAGATGCGGCACAGTTGCTTTCAGTTTCGCAAAAATCTATCTATCGGTGGATTAAGCAGGATATTATTCCGGCTTACAAGATCAGTGGCTGCTATCGTTTTAGTAAGGCTGAACTTTTGGAATGGGCAACTTCGAGGCGCAGAGGGATTGTGGTTAAGGCTTCCTCTGATTCTGGTAGTGAGATTTTGCCGTTGCCTGGTCTTGGTGCAGCACTGGAAAGTGGCGGGGTTTTCTATCGGATTGAAGGAACCACGCGAGAAGAGGTTCTAAGGGAAGCTGTTACCCATCTGCGGCTTTCCGACAATATTGATCGTGACTACCTGCTGGAGGTTCTGTGTGCCCGAGAAGAACTCACTTCAACTGCCATCGGCAGCGGGATTGCTATCCCTCACCCCCATCATCCCAGTTTTTTGAATCTGCAGCGCACGAGAATGATGCTCTGTTTTCTGGAACATCCGGTCGATTTTTTCGCTTTTGATGGTCAACCCGTTACAATCCTATTTCTCATTGTCGCTCAGGATCTTCGTATTCAACTCCATTTACTATCCCGGCTAGGTTTCGTCCTTCAGGATCCCGAGTTTCGCCGAGTTGTGCATGGTGAAGAGAATCGCGAGAAAATTTTTACTGCACTGGTGAATGCTGAAGGAAAACTGAAAGCATGAAAAAGATAGCTGCGAATTCTCTTGCGGAAATTGTGTTGTCATAATGAACCTGTTCTTTTTCGCTTTGATTATTTTATTTTGTGGCAGTTTAGCAGTGTTGCTGCTCCGCAAAACTTCGCTGCTGACACTGGTGGGGACATCGACCACTTTATTAGCAACGTTACTCAGCGGCTATAGTGCTCTGAAAGTTCTCCTTTCGGGTCAATCTCTGTCTCTTTCTTTGCCCTGGCCTGTTCCTGGGGGAGAGTTCAGCCTGTTGCTTGATCCGTTGGCGGCCTTTTTTGTTCTGCCGATCTCTCTTCTCTCGTTATTCTGTGCTCTGTATGCCGGACCCTATATGGCACATGACGGACAGACTCGATCACTGATACCACACTGGTTCTTCTATAATCTCATGGTGCTCGCTATGCTGCTGGTGGTCACTGCCTCCAATGCAGTGCTGTTTTTGTCGGTCTGGGAGCTCATGACCATCTCCTCGTTTTTTCTGGTCGCTTGGGATCACCATCGTGAAGATGTTCGCAAAGCGGCCTGGCTTTATCTGCTGGCAGCTCATCTGGGGATGGTGTTGCTGATGGCATTATTTATTTATGCTGGCAGTTATTGCGACGGGTTTAAATTCAGTGATTTTTCCCAGCTTGCTAACCTGCCTTTTGGGAGTGCTTCACTTATTTACCTGTTGGCACTGTTTGGTTTCGGAACCAAGGCAGGGCTGTTTCCCCTACACATCTGGTTGCCAAATGCTCATCCGGCTGCCCCCAGTCACGTTTCCGCACTGATGTCGGGGGTGCTGATCAAAACCGGTCTCTATGGTATTCTGAGAATTATAACCTTTCTTCCTCCGGCACCCGCTTGGTGGGGCTGGTTGATGGTAATTCTGGGGGCAACTGGTGCCCTCTATGGTATTTCTTTGGCAATCCAGCAGCGGGATATCAAACGCTGTCTGGCTTATTCGACAGTTGAAAATATCGGAATCATGTTCCTTGGTTTTGGGTTCGGGATGGTGGCAACAGCGACCGGTCATCCGACCATCGCCTTACTGTCCTATGCTGGTGGGATGTTGCATCTCTGGAATCATGCTCTATTTAAGGGAGTGATGTTTCTCGGCGCTGGAATCTTGGCACACGCTACTGGGACTCGAGATATGAACCGTATGGGTGGATTGTTGCGACGTATGCCCCTTACAGGCTTGCTCTGGATTGGCGGGAGCCTGGCGATAGGTGCCTTACCACCATTTAATGGCCTTATCAGTGAATGGTTGATCTATCTTGGGCTGGCACAAGCGGGAATGACTCTGGAAGGCTACGTTGCTTTGGCACCGCTGTTATTATTCGGGCTGCTCGGGTTGGTTGGTGCTCTGGCTCTGGTCACTTTTACCCGTTTGATTGGTATCTGTCTCCTTGGTGAACCTCGTAGCTCTGTTGCCGCTGATGCCCATGATGCTGCACCAGCGATGTTGATCAGTATGGGGGTTTTACTTACTGGTTGTTTACTGATCGGAGTCTATCCGCAAGGAGCACTGCAATTATTATCGACTCCTCTTTCTCAAATCTCTCACCTCCCTGTAGGTAATGATATTATTCATACTGTCGTTCCGCTTGGAAAGTGGGGGTTGCTTCTGCTTGGAAGTTTGGCTGCACTTGGTGGATTGCTTTTATGGGTGCGTCATCTTCGTCCCCAGGTACAAGGGGCAACCTGGGGTTGTGGCTACCGTTTTCCAACGGTTCGAATGTCCTACACTGGTGATGGGTATGCCGAATTTGCGTCGCGACACTTGCTACCAGAAACCATGCGTCCTCAGGTCAGTGGCGGGAAGGTTAGTGGGATTTTCCCTGCTCCGGCAGCACGGACTCAACAGTCAACCGACCCGGTACTTATCAAAATTTTACACCCCTTATTTGAAACCCTTGCTGAGAGCTGTTTGTGGCTCCATCGGTTACAGCATGGAAAGATGCCAATCTATCTGGTTTATATTTTCGTGGCTAGTGTGGTGCTGATGGGCTGGAGTCTTTGGGCCGGTGGACATGGAGGCGGATAATATGATGTGGCTGCTGGTAAGTATCGTGTTGATCTCGCTTGCAGGAGTTCCCGGGTTATTTTGCCCGCGGGAAGGATCCGGCGGAGAACGAATTGCCTGCTTGTTGACCATCGCTGGGTGCGTTAGTGGACTGATTGCAGTAGTAACAACCCTGACCTCGAATCACGCTATCCGATACCATTTTCCCTGGTCAATGCCCGGGGGTGTTTTAGCATTGCGTCTCGATGCAATCACGGTCGCTTTTTTGCTGCCCCTCTTCATTGTCGTAGCGATGGGAACCATTTATGGTCTCGGTTACTGGCCACAACGTGAAAATCCAAATAATGGCCGTAAACTACGTCTGTTTTACGGCTTGATCAGCGGGGCAATGATCCTCCTCTTGTCGGCGCATAATGGGATCCTGTTTTTGATGGCGTGGGAGATCATGGCTCTGGCCGGGTTCTTCCTTATTATTACCGAAGAACACAAAGAAGAGGTCCGTCGAGCCGGGTTCATCTATTTGATTGCGACCCATACCGGGACCCTGTCTCTCTTTGCTATGTTTGCTGTCCTTGGTCAACATTCTGAAACACTCTTTTTTCCAGATATGGGAACCCTGCCGCTGATTGGAAGCAGTCTGATTTTCCTTCTGGGCTTATTTGGGTTTGGGATGAAAGCCGGATTAATGCCGCTCCATATCTGGTTGCCTGGAGCTCATGCCGCTGCCCCCAGTCATGCGTCAGCACTTCTTTCGGGGATTATGATCAAAACCGGGATTTATGGATTGGTACGAATAACCTCCTTCTTTGCAGAAATTCCTCCATGGTGGGGTTGGCTCCTCCTTATTATGGGGGCTATTTCGGGAATCTTTGGTGTCGCTCTGGCGATTGCTCAACACGATATCAAGCGACTCCTCGCTTACCACAGTGTTGAAAATATTGGCATTATTACTCTGGGGTTGGGGCTGGCTCTGCTTGGCCGAAGCTACGATCAACCAGTACTGATTCTGCTCGGCCTGACGGGTTGTTTACTCCACATCACCAATCACGCATTGTTCAAATCTCTCCTGTTTTTGAGTGCAGGTTCGGTCATTCATGCCGTTGGCAGCCGGGAGATTGACCATTTTGGCGGGCTTCTCAAGCGTCAGCGTTGGACTGGTCTCTATTTCCTTGGTGGTGCTGTTGCGATCAGTGGTCTGCCACCATTTAATGGTTTTGTTAGTGAGTGGCTTATCTATCTGGGTGCTTTTCAGTCATTTCACCACTCAGGTTCATCTCTCTCTCTCGCCCTCTTGACTGCCCCGGTATTGGCTTTGATCGGTGCTTTGGCACTGGCGTGCTTCGTTAAAGTTTTTGGTATTACCTTTCTGGGTGAATTTCGCAGTGCTGGGGCGGCACAGGCGCATGAAGCATCACGGGTCATGCTCTGGCCGATGGGTTTGCTGTTATTTGCATGCGTCTGGATTGGTCTGCTGCCAACCACCTTCCGCCCATTGCTGGAGCAAGCTGCGACTGCCTGGTCGGGGAATCCGGCACTGCCAAAATTAACCGGGCAGTTGGCACCATTGTGGGCAATCAGTTTTTCTGGTTGGTTGGTGCTTGGCTTACTGCTTCTGGTTGGCTGGCTGTTGCAACGAAAAAGTTCCAAGTTGCCACGGGATATTGGCACCTGGGGATGTGGATATCGATTTCCGACCCCGCGGATGCAATATACTGCCAGTTCCTTTGGTGACAGCTTGGTGCGACTGTTCCATTTTGGTCTCTGGAGCAAACGCCATGGGGGGAAGGTCAAGGGGTTTTTCCCAAAGGAGGAAAATTTTTCCAGCCATACCCCTGATCTGGTTCTCAACCGGGCACTAATCCCGACCTTTAGGGGATTGGCCTGGTTGTTTCACTGGTTGCGTCATTTTATCCAGAACGGAATTGCGGCTATCTATCTTCTTTATATGCTTCTGGCTCTGATCGTACTCTTAACTTTGTTGCTTCGTTGAAAGGAAGATAACCGATGATCGGTCGGATTACATTGCAACTTGCGGTACTGCTCATTTTTGCTCCACTGCCTTTGGGGGTGATCAATAAAACCAAGGCTCTTTTTGCCGGAAGGATTGGACCGCCACTGTTGCAGCCTTATTATGATCTGGCTCGCCTCTGGCGTAAGGGGTTTGTTTTCAGTCGTACGACGACCTGGGTTTTTCTGGCAGGACCGGTGGTTGGTTTGGTGGTTCCTTTGTTGGCGGCACAGCTTCTCCCTTTTGGAGGGCTACAAGCACCCGTATCCTTTACCGGTGATCTGATCCTGTTTGTTTATCTATTTGGACTCTCACGTTTCTTTACCGCCGCTGCCGCATTAGATACCGGATCGAGCTTTGAGGGGATGGGAGCAGTACGTGAAGTGACCTTTTCCTGTCTGGCAGAACCAACCTTATTGTTTGCCCTGCTGGTTTTGGCTCGTGGTGCTGACAGCCTCACTTTGGGTGCGTTGCTTGGTCCTCAGTTGGCGAGCCAATGGCTAACAGAATCGGGGGCTTCTTTTGGGCTGATTGCTGTTTGTCTGTTTGTGGTGTTGCTGGTCGAAAATTCACGTATCCCCTTCGATGACCCCGATACCCATTTGGAACTGACCATGATCCATGAAGTGATGGTATTGGATCATAGTGGCCCTGCTTTTGGCATGATCCTTTATGGTGCTGCTCTTAAACTGATGGTATTGAGTGCCATGTTGGTACGGTTGCTGCTGCCGTTACAAACTGGCTCCATGGTTCTTGATCTCCTGGTATTTTTATCCGGACTGTTGGGATTGGCGGTTCTTATTGGTGTGGTTGAATCAACCATGGCGCGACTGTGCTTGCCACGGGTACCGCAGGTTTTGGTTGGTACCATGCTGTTATCTATTTTTGCTTTGGTTCTGGTTCTGCGTTAGGAGAACATCAATGGCTAATCTGCTTCTTATTACTGTTATTCTTATCAATTTTTACACTCTTGGAAGTGCCCGATTGGTTGCCTGTATCCGTACCGTTGCACTCCAGGGAGCCCTGCTATCATTGTTGCC
>JAOZLQ010000048.1:6062-11313 GCA_029934755.1 Desulfuromusa sp.
GTCCTTCTTTCGGCAGCAATCCCGCTGATGGTTGAGGCCGGGGTATTACTCGATTTGTTGGTCAGTATCTTTGTCATGGTGATTGTTCTTAACCACATTAATCGGGAATTTTCTACCTTTAATACCGAACGTCTGACGGCACTGAAGGAATGATGGCAACACAAAAAGTCCGCCCCACGGCGTTGCAGCAGTTTTTCAAGATCTTGACATCCACTATGTATGCCTGCGCCCTTGAAAAATTACACCGCCTTGTGGGACAGAATTTTTGCTTAGTCATCTTATTTGTTTTTGCGAGATCAGCAAGGAATAGGTCATGTTGTTACTTTTAATTTTGTTCCCGCTGGCAGTGGCTGGTTTAGCTCTGCTGCTTCCCTGGCACCAAGGGCGTTCTTGGTTACTCCCGGTCAGCGGCGGTCTTCATCTGTTGTTGTCAATCTATTGCGTTACGAACTCTGGGGTTGTCCTCAACTCGTGGATTGGTCTGGATGCCCTGTCCCGGTTGGTGTTGATCGTTGTCAGCCTCCTTTATTTTGGCTGTGCCATTTATGCGGTAGGCTATCTCGATTTACGCCGTGATCGAGGTAATAAGGGAATTGTCCCCTGTTTGCTGGTCTTCTTAGCAGCAATGACGCTGGCGATTTCGGCTCGCCATTTCGGTTTGCTCTGGGTGGCGGTTGAAGCAACGACCATCGCCAGCGCACCGCTGATCTATTACAATTGTAACCGCTTGTCGATTGAGGCCACCTGGAAATATCTGGTGCTCTGCTCAGTTGGGATTGCTTTGGCGATGCTCGGTATTTTGTTTATAGCCTATGCCGCTCTCGTTGGAGGTGCCGATCCGGTCAGTTTGCATATCGATCCTCTTCTTGCTGATGCCACATCTTTGTCGCGTCCCTGGTTGCATGCCGGATTTGTTTTTCTGCTGGTTGGCTTTGGAACCAAGATGGGGTTGGCTCCCCTCCATACCTGGAAACCTGACGCTTATGGTGAAGCTCCGGGTATGGTTGGCGCTTTGCTCGCCGGTGGACTGACCAGCGTTGCTTTTCTTGCCATCTTACGGGTTGTCCAACTCATGATAGCTGCAGGAGATGGGGCGATGGCACGTCAGGCACTGCTTGGCATGGGATTACTATCGCTGCTGGTGGCGGCAATTTTTATGGTGCGACAGCCCGATATTAAGCGCCTGCTGGCCTATTCATCCGTTGAGCATATGGGGATTCTAGCCATTGGCGTTGGCATTGGTGGCGTGGCAACCTTTGGCGCCATGCTTCATCTGGTGAATAATGCGTTGACAAAGGGGTGTCTGTTTCTTTCCGCAGGCAACATCCAGCGTGCTTACGATAGCAAGCAGCTCTCGCGGGTACATGGAGCAATTTCGACCTTACCAATTTCTGGTAGTTTGTTTTTAGCGGGATTCCTAGCGATCACCGGGTCTCCTCCTTTTGGTCTTTTTATCAGTGAGTTCACTATTCTTCGTGGCATTTTTGGGAGTGGCCATATGGGAATAGGTCTATTGATCTTATTGCTCTTGGCCATTGTTTTTATCGGTATGGGGGCAACAGTGCTGACGGCAACCCAGGGGGAACCGGTTGCCCTTGAGAGTCAATTCAAAGACAATTTTCTTCTCGTCGTTTCACCCATTGTATTTCTGTTGCTGGTTCTCATGCTGGGAGTCTATCTTCCCGAGCCGCTACAAGCCGCTCTGCGCGAAGCCGCTGCTCTGCTGGAGGTGCAGTTATGAACGGTTCAAAACTGTTACGTTCACGGAACGGTGTTGCTGTCGCTCTGGATAAACTACCGCGACTCGATTACACTCAATTCAGCGAGACCTTGTTAGCAGAGGTGGAGACAGATGCCAGGGTGGCAAGTTATTTTGGTCGACCACATGCTGACGGGGTGGAGATCTTTGCTATCCTTGTGCGTGATTGGAAGGGAGAGGTGGATCTGATCCGTACCTTGGTAAACGGGTCTTTCCCCTCATTGACGCCACAGTGCCCGCAACTGCATCTGTTTGAACGTGAACTGGCGGAACAATATGGAGTGCGTCCTGAGGGACATCCGTGGCTAAAACCGGTTCGTTTCCACGCTTCCTGGATCGATGTTGCTGATATCTGGGGACGTCCACAGGGGGAGCACCCCCTGTCTGGTGATATGGAATTTTATCGGGTTGAGGGGGAAGAAGTCCATGAAGTGGCGGTTGGACCGATTCATGCCGGAGTGATTGAACCAGGTCACTTTCGGTTCCAATGTCATGGTGAAGAGGTTATGCATCTCGAAATCTCTCTCGGGTATCAACATCGAGGGATTGAACAGATGCTGGCCGGCGGCCCCCATCCGACCACTATCTATCAGCTTGAAGCTGCTGCTGGCGACACCACTATCGGTCATGCAACCGCCTATTGCCAGCTCCTCGAAAGTCTTGCCGAAACTGAAGCGCCAATCCGTGCTCAGGTGATCCGTGTCATTGCATTGGAACTGGAACGATTAGCCAACCACGTTGGCGATATCGGTGCCCTGGCTGGCGATGTCGGCTTTTTGCCAACGGCCTCGTTCTGTGGTCGACTGCGAGGTGATTACTTGAATCTGATGGCAGAACTCTGTGGTAGTCGTTTTGGGCGTGGGCTGGTACGACCGGGAGGGGTTCAATTTGATCTGGATGCTTCCCTGGTGGAGAACCTGACTCAACGTCTGGCTGTTCTTGAGACCGAAACCCGAGGGGCAATAGAGCTCTGTTTCGATGCCCCTTCGGTGCTGGCTCGGTTTGAAGGGACCGGAACTATAACGGCTGATGATGCTGAGCTGCTTGGGTTGGTTGGTGTCTCAGCAAGAGGGTGCGGTCTGGTACGTGATGCCCGATTACACCATTCCTTTGGTAGCGGAAAAATCCATTTTGATACCCCGATCATCGAAACCGATGGTGATGTTTTCGCTCGAGCCAATATTCGCAGGCGTGAGATTTATGCGTCTCACGCATTGCTTCGGGATGCACTTAAGTCTCTTGCAACAGGGGAGATATCTGCTCCGCTGAAGTCCTTTGCCCCAGACTCCCTTGCCGTTTCCATTTGCGAAGGCTGGCGTGGCGAAGTGGTGCATGCAGTGATTACCAATGCGGCTGGGCAAATTGACCGTTATAAAATTGTCGACCCTTCGTTCCATAACTGGAGCGGTTTAGCGATGTCCCTACGTGGACAGCAAATTTCCAATTTTCCACTGTGTAACAAAAGCTTTAATTTGTCATATTGTGGTTTTGATCTCTAGAGAGAATTCTGATGCTAACAATCATTCGTGAACGCCTGCGTCAAGGGCACCGTACCAGTAAATTCCCCAAAATTGAGCCTCAATTGCCGGAACGTTTTCGCGGTTTGCCCCAGATTAGCGAGGATCTTTCCCCGCAACTTCGTGAAGCAGCTATTGCCAGTTGTCCCTTTGGTGCCCTCAGTAACCGAGATGAAAAACTGCAGATCGATCTTGGTCGTTGTTTATTTTGTGCCGATTGCCCTGCAGTTTCTGACCATGGAGCTTTGACTTTTAGTCCCGATTACCGGTTGGCAGCAAGCAAGCGCGAAGATTTGTTGTTGGGTGATGATGTTTACCGTTTGGCCGACAAGCTCAATAAGCGGATGCTCAAGCTTTTTGGTCGCTCGTTAAAATTACGGCAGGTCTCAGCGGGCGGATGCAATGCCTGCGAAGCTGATCTCAATGTGCTCAGTACTCTGGTTTTTGATCTTGGTCGCTTCGGTATTCAATTTGTCGCCTCACCCCGACATGCCGATGGGCTTATGATTACCGGGCCAGTCACTGAAAATATGAAAAGTGCTCTCCTTGATGCCTATGCTGCGATTCCCGAACCCAAGCTGGTGATCGCTTCCGGTGCTTGTGCTATTGGTGGTGGTCCTTTTTGGAACAGTTCCGAAGCTCATCAGGGGGTTGGTGATCTACTACCTGTCGATCTCTATATCCCCGGCTGCCCCCCGCACCCTTATACTGCTTTGGATGGTCTGCTGAGGTTGCTTGGTCGTCGTTGAGCAAGAATATCGGTATTGATAGATTGTGCCGATCAAAATAGCGCCCCCAGCGGTTTTCTGTTATGCTTCGAAAATATTTTTCAAGTTACCTATAATTTTGTAGAGGAATAAAATGTCGAGCAGTTTTGGTCGTATATTTAGAATCAGTACTTTTGGTGAATCCCATTGTGCCGGGGTCGGTGTTGTTGTTGATGGGGTTCCACCACGTATGTCATTATCTGCTGCCGATATCCAAATTCAGCTTGATCGCCGTAGACCGGGTGGTAACAAGCTTGGGACCGAGAGAAATGAAGCCGATCAGGTGCAAATTCTCTCCGGGATTGAAAACGGCTTAACCCTCGGCACTCCGATTGGGATGCTGGTGAAAAACAAAGATCAGCGACCGGGAGATTATGGCTCGATGAGTCAGATTCCGCGGCCCTCACATGCTGACTATACTTATCAGCAAAAATACGGAATTCATGCATCGAGTGGCGGGGGGCGTTCCAGTGCCCGGGAAACCATCGGTCGGGTTGCAGCGGGAGCCATTGCTGAAAAGTATTTGTATGAAGAGTATGGGATCGAAATCGTCGCCTGGGTCAGTTCTGTCGGTGATTACGATACCAATAATATTGATATGGAAATAATAACCAGAGCAGAAGTTGATGCGAATGAAATCCGCTGTCCGGATACTCAGGCTGCAGAGAAAATGACAGGTGAGATTATCGCCGCTCGCGAAGCGAAAGATTCGGTTGGTGGAGTGGTCAGTTGTGTCTGCCGCAATCTTCCTGCAGGGCTGGGAGAACCGGTTTTTGATCGTCTCGAAGCAAAATTGGCACACGCGATGCTGTCGCTTCCGGCGACCAAGGGTTTTGAAATTGGTTCCGGGTTCTCGGGATCTCGGATGCGTGGTTCTTTGCACAATGATCCTTTTATTCAGAAGGGGGATCGCCTTGGGACGACAACTAACTATAGTGGTGGTGTCCAAGGTGGCATTTCCAATGGTGAATCGGTCTACTTTCGGGTAGCATTTAAACCGCCGGCAACAATCGGTCAGGAACAACAGACCGTTGACTTTTCCGGGAATGCGACCATCCTAGCAGCCAAAGGTCGCCACGATCCCTGTGTTGTTCCTCGGGCAATTCCAATTGTTGAAACGATGACAGCATTGGTGCTGGCTGATTTGGCACTGATTCAAAAAATACGTAATTGACAATTCATAAATAAATCGTAGGGGCGCTGCTTGG
>JAOZLQ010000048.1:11323-12659 GCA_029934755.1 Desulfuromusa sp.
CTTGCCGCGCCCTTGCTCTGGCAACATGAACAGGGCGCGGCAAGCAGCGCCCCTACAGAAGAGACAAAAATGATTATTGACTGGTATCCGGGCCATATGAAAAAGGCGCGGGCGCAGATTATTGAGATATTGCCTAAAATTGATTTGGTTATTGAAGTTCTTGATGCCCGACTTCCTGCCAGTAGTGCCAATCCATTATTGGAACGGTTGCGCGGGGATAAGCCTTGCATCAAAATTTTGAATAAAAGCGATCTTGCTGATCCATCTGTTACCAAAAGATGGGTTCAATTTCTTGAAAAGCAGCAAGGGGTTAAAGCTATTCCAATGGAAGCTACAAATCGCCGTGAAGTTGGTATGATCCCGAAATTGTGTCAGAAAATTCTTCCAGCACGGACTAAAGCAAGAAAACCATTAAGAGTTTTGGTGGTTGGAATTCCTAATGTCGGAAAATCAACTTTGATTAATACCCTCGCAGGAAAAAAAATTGCCCGGGTTGGCGACAAACCAGCTATTACCACATGTCCCCAACAGATTGATCTACGTAATGGTATCCTCCTCTCCGATACGCCAGGGCTTCTCTGGCCGGTACTGGAAAATATAGCGGGTGCCGGTAGACTTGCCGCTAGTGGTGCTATTGGTGATAATGCTTACGATACTGTTGAGGTTGGGTTGACTTCAGCTCAATATCTGGCCGAGAAATATCCGGCTTTGTTGCGGCAACGCTACAATTTATCAGAATTACCAGAGACACCGCTGGGGATCGTAACAGAAATTGGTCGCCACCGTGGTTGCCTGATCAAGGGGGGAGATGTTGATCTGCACCGGGCGGCAGAATTGCTATTGCGTGAACTGAGAGCTGGAAAACTGGGGCAAATATCCTTGGAACGACCCGAAGAAGTTCCAGGAGCTTTTGATAAGGGAGTGAAAATTGAAGACCAAAACTAAAAATAAAGATATTTTTATCAGTGATATTTCTTTTGAGGCGACCGAAGAAGATCTTCATAAACTTTTCTCGGTCTGCGGCACGGTTCGTTCTATAAATATGGTCAACGATCCACGGAACGGTCAGTTCAAAGGGGTCGCTTTTGTTTGTATGTCCAATGATGCAGAAACGAAGGACGCAATTAACATGCTTGATGGAACACGATTGATTGATCGCTATATCAGTGTCTCCGCGGCAAAGTCAAAAGATGAGCTGAAAAAGGAAGCTCCTGTTGAGATTCTCGAAAAAAGAACTCGACGGAAAAGAGTGCCGAAGGGTCGGAAGAAGGTGAGGTAGTGCGTATATTTAGTTCTTTACAGAAGAAAAAAATATGTATTTTAATAGGCCATATTC
>JAOZLQ010000048.1:12669-13764 GCA_029934755.1 Desulfuromusa sp.
AAGCTCCTGTTGAAATTCTCGAAAAAAGAACCCGGCGAAAGAGAACGCCGAAGGGCCGGAAGAAGGTTCGGTAGTTTCTATTAATACTACTGTGGGTGACATAGAGAGGTCTAAAAGATAACCGGCGTTCCGCAATAGAGGGATGCACTACATGTCATTCAAAGAATAACCGATAAACTCCGAATCGTATTCTGGATGTTTGGTCAATAGTTTTAGAGCCTTATTTTTTAGTTTGTGGAGATTGATCTTTTCCCCATTTCTTTTTACCTCGGCGATAAGCATTGTTTTTAATTCATCATTAACTGCCACAATGTCAATCTCGTTGAGGTTCTTCTTTTCCCAATAAGTCCCGATTATAGAAAAATCATGGGTTAGTTTCAGCTTTTCAATAAAGAATTTCTCCAAAAAATGACCGCTATAGGTCGAATAATCCCTTAAAACAATCTGTTTGACGTAAGGATAGTTTTCGATTTCTATGGCACTTTTATATTTGTAGATAAACCTGAACCAAAAGTTAAAGAAATTATCAATAATTTCATATTTCACCGTTCGGCTACCAGGTTTAGCGAAAATTGGCTTTACCTTTTTGATGATGGTGTACTCATTTTCAAGCCGATCAAGATGTCCACCAACATTTTTTTCCAAAGTTCCTTCAATTTCGCTTCTTGTGGTTTTTGATGAAGAAATAAGGGAAAGAATCGAAAAATAGGTGGTGTAGTCTTTGCCAAATTCTTCAATCAGAAGATTTTTTCCCTCCTCCAAAAAGAGAGAATATTCATCAAAGATAAGATCCAACTGATCATTCAGGGTAAAGGCCTTATGATCAACAAATATCTCAATATATTTGGCTATCCCTCCGGTTAAAATATAGAAGGACAGCAAATCATCAGGACTAAATTCAGGGGAATTTTCCCGTAGGATCTCTTTTATAGTCGTAATTGAAAAAGGTTTCAGGTGGATTTTGTGATCGGCACGTCCAAACAACGGTTCATTTTTATCTTCAAATATTCGCTTCATAAGAGAATAAACAGAACCGCTTAAAACCAAATTCATTTTTGAGCTGCCTTTGTAGGTATCCCAGATATTTTGCATATC
>JAOZLQ010000049.1:0-1703 GCA_029934755.1 Desulfuromusa sp.
TTTCAAGAAATACAGTGTTCTGATCTGCCGACTACTTAAACTGATTGCATAAAATCTGATCAGAAGAATTGCAAATTAGCTCTTTGAGCCAACCTGCGACTATTCTGGCACCATCCGGGTCGAAGTGGGTATGATCATCATAAGCAAATTGATCAAAAATCGTTGCCGTATCCGGATAGGTATTAAACTCGTCGAAGCTTTTAGCTTGCAAATCGAGAAGTAATACTTGTTCATCCTCAGCTAGAGATCTTATCGTTTGTGGGTAATCTCCATAAGCTGTGATATGCGAGTGGGTGTTTTTGTACATTCTTTCAACCGGAGTCGCAAGAACCGGGGTGACTCCCAATGCTTCTACTTCGTCAATAAAACCCTTCAGATTCGTATAAAATTCATTTCCTACCCCGGGTTCGGTAAATTGAGAGGGGCTGCTTTCATCCTCATCGTTGTGTCCAAAATGAATCAGCAGATACGCTCCTTCACTGATATCTGTTTCTCTGATGAGCGCCATTAAGCCAGGCCAGTCACGATCTGTTCCGGCACGATCAGGTTGGTACGATTTGGTGCTGGCACCCGACCTGGCTCGGTTGAACACTTTATCCGGGTTAATCATATACTCACCAAGCCGGGAGCCGAAGCCCTGTTCGCCTTCGGAGGTGTTGTGGACGGTGGAATCACCTATCAGGAATATTTTTGCCTGATGGGAAGTGAGATCTGCATAGGCCCCCATATTCTCAAAAACAGAACCTGCTTCGGTTCTCAGAAAATCATTGGAGTCGGGATTTGTACTGAGAAAAGTGACATACTCCTGTAAATTCCATGAATTATCTGTGCCGAGATTACTGTTCTGACTGCCGTTATTTGATGCGATGTTATATTGAACCAGGGTGTTATCGGTTCCATTAACCCCGACGGTTCCATTGTTCCATGAAGTATTATAGCGAAAGGTGACATCATGACCGGAGTTGTAATCAAGCCCTCTCTGTTGATTGTCATATACAAGATTATGTTCCGCTGTGGTTCGTAACCCATTGGTCGCATCGGGATTCAGATTTCCTCCCGCCTTGATGCCATTACCATTACCAGAGCCTCTGCCATTATCGTAGACACGGTTGAACGCAACATAAGAGTCATTAGAGCGCCAGGTATCTATCCCATCATCTGAATTTGCATACACGGTATTGTGGATGATGGTGTTAAATCTGCCCGATGAGATGGCTATCCCGTCGCTGTTTCCTCCGTCAGCAGGAAGTCCGACATCCGAATTTGTGTTGGAGACATTGTCCCGAATAATGTTGTAACCCTGCGGATAAGGTATTTGATAATCGGGGTCGTCTTCGTGCCATTCTCCACCATAGAGGGCAATTCCGCTGATGACGTTGTCATGAGTATGGCAACCTTCCACAATATTATAACTGCCGTACACAGAAATCCCCGCCCATCCCATGTGTTTGGCTTCAATATTTCTGACCGTAATGTAACTGTGTTCACTGCCTAGCCGTATTCCGCTGGTTCTTCCGTTCGGGTTGTTATTCACATCGTCTGCTGAACTATAATGACCTTCCAAAATTGCCGTTTCTCCCGGATAGCTCTCTATGATAATCGGATTATCTATAAGTCCACTGTTACCCGGTCTTAGAGCACTGGTTATGTCATAAGTTCCACCCCGCAAAAATAAAATATCTCCCGGCTCCAGTTGTGCAAAA
>JAOZLQ010000049.1:1803-13761 GCA_029934755.1 Desulfuromusa sp.
AAAAAATCTCCCTTTTCATTTAAGTTACTGTAACTTGTTTTGCCGTTGTTCCTTTCCGATTGAATGCAATTTAGAGTAGCGATGAAAGCTTGCTCTGTCAAATAACCCCGGTTTCACAAAGTTTAACTGGGTATAACTCATGGGTAAGAGCGTTTATTGAGTTGTATAACACCGTGCAATATGCGATATGTTTAGTCCTACGGGGAGGTGGTCTATGTGTGTTTTTCGTGATCTTGAAATATTGGTAACTCTGAATTCATTTACCACAAATAAGCACGGTGTTGATGCTGTCGGTGAGAAAATTTGTAGCTGGTGTGAAGAATTGGGAATGGAAGAGACTCGTTTTACGCGAGAAATGATTGGCGATCACCGTCTGTTTTGTTCTCAGAGTATACCAGGTCAAAAGATTCTCCTTGTTGGTCATATGGATACCGTTTTTCCGCAAGAACAATTTGATAGCTATCAAGATGATGGTGAATGGGTTTATGGGCCTGGAGTCTGCGATATGAAGGGTGGTCTGATCGTTGCTCTTGAGGCCCTAAGGAATATTTACAAGCGTTATGGTGAAATAAAAAATATTGATTATCTGTGTGTTAGCGATGAAGAAACGGGGAGCGATGATTCCCATGTTTTGACTGCAAAAATTGCTGCAGGGTATGATTACGTTATGGTTTTTGAGGCTGCTGGTGCGGCAATGGAATTGGTTGTCGGTCGCAAAGGGGTGGGGACCTGGACCATTGATATCGAAGGAAAAGCAGCACATGCAGGGAATCACTATATTGAGGGTGCCGATGCAAATCTTGAGGTCTCCTATAAGTTACAGAAACTTGTTTCTATGACCGATCTCGATAGGGGCTCTACCGTAAATGTCGGTAAAATACAGGGAGGGATTGGTGCGAATACCATTTCTCCAGCGGCATCGGTCACTGTAGAAATGCGGTTTTCAGTAGGGTCTGAGCGGACAAGGTTGCTCAAGGGGTTGGATGAGATCGCAACGACATCAACAGTAACAGGAACCTCTGCTCACCTATCTGGGCGGCTCCAACGCGATGTCATGGAGCCCAGCGAAAGACAGAAATCCTTTGTTACAAAAATCAATGAGATATCTGCTAATAAGGTGATAACTGAAAGTCGTGGCGGAGGTAGTGATGCAAACATCACCGCGGCTGCTGGGATTGTCACCCTTGATGGTTTTGGCCCTTTTGGTGATGGAGATCATACAATTTACGAACGGGCTTTGAAAAAAAGTTTTTATGAACGAATTGAACTGGTTACAGATATTTTTATCTATCATCAAGATAATGGTTATATTGTCGAGGGAGGTTAAGGATGAGTAGACGTAAAATTGGGATGTGGATGTATCAAAATGGTGGTGGTGATGTCATTGAGAATAAGTTGATACAGGGGCTTAAAGAACGAGAGATAGAAACAATCTCTGGTTTAAATCTTCGCTCTGCCGATGCGCATAATGGGGGGATCTTTTGCAATGGCATTGCTATGGATAGCCTGGATTTGTACTTTACTTATAATGCTGGTGAGCAAACCCTCTATCAGACCTATCTCTATGAGATCCTTGATCGTTATATCCCAATTATCAATAGTTTTAAGGGGTTTGCTCTGTCGGAAGATAAAATGAAAACCAACATGGCGCTCAAAGCTGCTGCGGTATCTACAACAGATTTCTATCTATGCCATCGAGATGATGTGGAGAATATTAAAGCAACGATGAGTGACTGGAATGCAAAAATCGTTTACAAGCCTGTCGATGGTTGGGGGGGAATGGGGATGGCGTTGCTTGAGAACGAGGACGATTTGAATATGATCCTTCCATTTCTAAATCAGATTGATATTCGCTTTTTATATGTAGAAAAATTTATGAATTATGATGGTACTGATTATCGCGTTGATGTTGTCGATGGTGAAGTATTGGGCTGTTATGGTCGCCGTGCGAAAAAAGGGGGCTGGCGGACCAATGTAACGTCTGGAGGGAGTGTTTTTCTCCGGGAATTGGATGATGATTTAGCCGATATCGCATTGAGAGCGACAAAGTCTGTTGACTTGGATATTGCCGGAGTGGATATTATCTACGACCAAGATCGAGAAGAATATGTTGTGTTAGAAGTCAATGGTATCCCAGCTTTTGCAACACCAGAGCAGGAAGCTTTGGGACTAAATTTTAATGACCGAAAAATTGAAAAAATAATAGAATTAATCGACAGAAAAACCAGTATTCAATCCTAAATATTGCATCGGAGAAAAAATGAAACTGCCTAAAATCGGATTATTGTATATGGATTATGTCTTGCAGTTTTTCCATCAATCAAATTTTAAGGGGTGGCCGGATAAAATTGAGACGGTTACCTATCATTGGGGAAACGATGCCTCTCGTTTTATTGAGGAGGTAAAGAAGAAAAAGATCGAAATTCTTATTGGTAATATTCCTGCAACAGCCTATGAGCCTTTTCGAAAAATCAGAGCGGCTCTTCCAGAAGTTCGGTTTGTTCCTTCCATTGAGACACAGTTTTCAAATAAATCTAAAGAGAATGTCACTCTTTTTTGCAGAAAGTATGGACTTTCCCATCCAGAAACACATATTTTTTATGACTTGGATGAGGGATTTAAATACCTGAAATCATGTACTTATCCGAAGATCATCAAACGTTCTTATGGCCCTTCAAACTATGGTGGCTACTTTGTTCACAAGGTGGATTCTGCTGAAGAGGCGACAGCACTTTTAAAGGAAAAAAAATACAGTCCTCATTACATTCAGGATTGTATCCCGCTCAAAGCAGATATTCGCGTTATGCTGATTGGGCATAAGCCAATCTGCGCCTTCTGGCGGGTTGCCGGTCAAGATCAATGGATCACCAATACCAGCCAAGGTGGTTCCATGAGCTATGAAGGTGTTGATATGGGGGCTCTGGAACTGGCAGTGCAGGCAAGCAAGGCTGCCAAGGCAGAATACTGGGCCTGTGATATCGTAGAACACGAAGGTAAATACTATATACTTGAATGTGCCACGGCATTTGCTGCATTTCCATACGTCCGTGACTGGATTGGACAATATCTGATGTGGGATTTTTCTAACGGTCATTTTCCAATGCCGCATATTCCCCTTTATAGCTGGGAAGAGTTGGGTAAGATCAATCCTGATTTATTGCGAACTATCCGTCACATGTCTTTTAGCTCTTATCTTCCCTCTACGGATGGCGCTCTCTACGTAAACGAACCTTCTGACCTTTTAGCTATGGAACTAACCGAGACTTCTTACCCGATGGATATTCCTGATCAGAAAAGTGTTTCGGACTATGTTGTTAAAGACGAGGAAAACCTGCCAGAAAAAGTTCTTGAGGCTGCTCGGCAGGGGAATGTGACGCCTGTAGAACCGGTTGGCCGTTCGATATACCTATCACAAGTAACCCTGACTGACCTGATGGCTCTCTATGGGATGGAAGAAGAAATGGCAGAGGAGCTGTTCTCTTTTCTTCAGGATAATCAGGTAAATACTCTTGATGATTTAAAATCTTTGGATTGGATTGATGATCGCTTGTTGTCAACATGGCAAGATGCGGTGACTGTCCGCTTAGATTTGAATGCTGCAACAAAAGAGGATTTTCTCGGGATTCGTGGAATCGGAGATTCCCTTGCAGAGGCAATTCTTGTATTTCGTGGAGAATCGAAGAGCTTTGCTTCTGTCGATCAATTGTTGGAAGTTGAAGGGATTGGGCAAAAGCGTTTTGAGAAAATATGTGATTGTTTTACCGTTGGGTAGACTGAAATGATGAGGCACAAAAAATAATATGAAATATCTCTATCATTCATATCCAGAGACTGTAGAGTTTTTTAAAGAGCTTGCAACAGAATATTCCGATTACGTAAAAGTTGAATCTATCGGTGAAACGTGGGAAAAGCGGGAAATTATCCTGGTGACTATCAGCAGTAATATCGCCGTTGCTGATGAGAAACCTGCCCTTTTTTATACTGGTACCATCCATGCGCGGGAATATATCGGCGTGGAATTGGCGATCGCTTTTGCTCGTTATGTCGTTGATGGAATGCAATACGATCCCCGTATCCGTGAAGCGTTCGAGCGTTCCACTATTTATATGGTGCCCTGTGCAAATCCAGATGGTCTGGAATATTCGCGAAATCATTTTTCCTTTTGGCGTAAAAATCGTCGAGAAAATGCTGATGGCAGTATTGGAGTGGATCTGAATCGAAATTTCTCTGTCGGTTTCAATAAAAATAATACACCATCCTCCAATGTTTATTCAGGGCCGCATCCTTTTTCTGAGCCCGAAACCTGTGCTTTAAAAGAGTTTGTTGACAGCCATGACAATATTACGATTGCTCTGGATTATCATTCACAGGGGAATGTGTTTTTTCCTGCCCATGATTTTCGGCATGAAAATACTATTGATACGACTGATATGAACGTTCTCTGTGCCAATATGGGGGAGGAAATTCGTAAAATAGCTGGTAGAGAGTATGGTATCCACCAGGGCAAGCCACCGGCAATCCTCATCAGCGGTAGTGGTCGGGAATATTACTATTCAAAAGGGATCATTGGTACTGTTGTGGAGGTAGGAACCCAAAATATCTCCGATTATCTTGATACGATGATGGAGCATGTTAACGAACATATTCCTGCTTTGCTTGTGGCTTTAAAGGAAGTACCCAATTACGTAAAGGATAATCCACTAAAGCGTCCCCAGGAATTTCAATTGGTATCTGTTGGTGCAAATGAAGCAGAACTCAGTTGGGAATATGATGCTTCTTTGGAAAATGTTTATTTTGAAATCTATCGAAGTACAAAATATAAGGCTCCATGTAATAAGAGTAATCTGATCGCAGTGACTAAATCTTTTTCTTATGCCGATATCAGCCTGGAAAGTGCGCGACAGTACATTTATCATCTTCGTGCTGTCGATTTTAGTAGTCGCTTAAAATCTTCTTTTGCTCCCGGTATCCGGATGAAGACAAATCCGAGTCGTGATGAACTGTCTAAGACCCTTTACCCTGTCGCCACAGAAACTGGTTATCTTGGTGAAAAAACAATAAATAATAAGTCACATTTCGGCAATAATTCCCTGTTGACTGGTGTTAATGTGGCGAAAGGGGAGTGTATCGCTTTGCTCACCTTTCCATTATCTTCAATGCCAGATAATTCAATTATCAAATCGGTACGATTGAATCTCTATCCGATCAACCGTGTTTCCGCAACTATTGAAAAGTTTGGGGAATGGAAAGTCAGCATCATAGATATCAGTAATGTGGCAAATATCTATGATTTTGAGGATGTTAAAAATGCACCACGTATAACCACTATTGGTAGACCGACAAAATCTCAACATCTCACCCAAGGAATATGGCGTAAATTCAACTTTTCTCATGACGAATGTGTTCATTTCGAAAAGCAAATTGGTTTCAACGAAAAGATAGCGTTTTTGATGGAGGGGCCATCGACTCTGCCAAAGTGGCAAAAATCTCAAATGATGCAATGGGATATAGGCTATGGATCCTTTGGTTATGGTATTGGGTTTCGACCCCATTTGGAGGTTGTCTACTCTCAACCAGCGACCAAGGTGGAGATAATCCCTTCTCGTGTTATGAGCGTTTCTAAAAACGAGCAATACCCTTACCGTTTACTGAGTGGTTTTGAAGAAAATGGGAAGAAAATCTTCGCTTTCTTTGATTTTCCCTTGTCTGGTTTGCCGAGCTTTGATCGTACGGTCATAGAGAGTATGTATCTGGAGTTACAGAGGAAATATGTCAATGTCCCCAAAGATGTGCGTTATCATATTGAAATGATTCGGAACTTACAGGTACTCGATTATCCGATGATCAAAGATCGGGAGGTTGTGCAGCGAATTGGAACTGAAATAAGTGCTCTGGAGTTAACCAAGACAACGGTCCACCAGTTTCCATTTGATTCCTATACTATTCAAATGATTGAAGACGCGTGGGAAAGAGGTGAGAAAATATCATTTGCGGTTGTTGCGACATCTTCTAAGCGAATAACCAAAAATTATGTCGTAGAGTGGAATAATGAAAAAGGGTATGAAGAACCAAAGCTGGTGGTGAATGTCCTGAACAAGCGACGTTATCCTGTTAACAAGATTACTGAGCTGAAGATTGTCATGCAGGATAATCTTTTGCGACTATCATGGGAAAATCCTCTTGATCCAGATTTTCGCGGGGTTGTTGTGGTAAAAAATGCTTTCCGTATACCAAAGTCTCCCTATGATGGACAAAAGCTCTACGGTGGTAAAGATAGTTATACGATTGATAACTTTGGCTCGAATGATGTCGAAAAATATTATGCTGTATTCAGCTATGATCCGGTGCCTAACTACAGCGAGCCCGTCTGGTTGCACTACGAAGTAAATTAATAGATAAAGTGCTGATTTTAATAGGCTCTTTTCTGAGAAAATACGAAAATCATCTGTCCTGGTTATTTATAATTTGTCTTTGCTAGAGAGTTATCCCTATGGAAAATCAAGACCTGAAAAATCTGCGTCAACAGATCGATACGATTGATAACCAAATCCTTGATCTACTTAATCAGCGCGCTAATGTAGCGATTGCGGTTGGTAAAATCAAAGGGGTAAGTGAAAAAACGTATTATGTTCCGAGCCGGGAAAAAGCAATTTATGAACGTTTGACTGGGCAGAATTCTGGTCCTTTTCCCAATGACGCGGTTTGTAAGGTGTTTCGTGAGATCATCTCAGCATCATTAAATATGGAAATGCCGATGCAAGTGGCCTTTCTTGGGCCGCAGTCGACTTTCACCCATATGGCAGCGATGTCACAATTCGGTCTATCTGCACAGTTGGTTCCCTTAAAAAGTATCCCGGCGGTTTTTGAAGAGGTCGAAAGGGGGCGTGCCCATTACGGGGTGGTTCCGGTTGAGAATTCGACAGAAGGCGTTGTTAATCATACTTTGGATATGTTTTTTGAGTCCGAACTACAGATGATCGCTGAAATCATGCTGGAAATTTCTCATAATCTGATTTCAAAATCGGGAAACCCTGACAAAATCCGTAAAATTGTTTCTCATCCACAACCATTGGCTCAGTGCCGACACTGGCTAGAAACCAATATGGCAGATACGCCACTGCTTGATGTTGCCAGTACTGCAGCGGCAGCACAGATGGCTGCTGAAGATGAATCGGTAGCAGCGATTGCTAGTCACGCGGCTGCGATTCAGTATGATCTACAAGTCGTCAAAGCTAAGATTGAAGATAATCCATATAACTTTACCCGCTTTCTGGTGATCGGTAAGAAAACTCCAGAAAAGAGTAGTGCCGATAAAACATCAATTATGTTCAGTGTTAAAGATGAAGCGGGGATTCTCTATCGGATGTTGGAACCTTTCAGCAAGCGGCAGATCAATCTGGCCAAGATCGAAAGTCGGCCAATGAAGCAGAAAGCTTGGGAGTACATTTTTTTTCTTGATCTAATTGGTCATATCGATGACCCGGATATCTCAGCTGCGATTGAAGAATTGCGTGGTCACTGTCATTTTCTCAAGATACTTGGCTCCTATCCGATAGCTCGTAATGAAAGTTTATCCGGAGAGAAACAATAATGTCTGACAACATCCTCATCCCACGTTTGGCAATTATCGGTGTTGGTTTGATTGGTGGTTCTTTGGCCCTAGCTTTGAAAGAGGCTGGGGCTGTTGGTGAAGTCATTGGTTGCGGGCGGGGTAAGCCAAATTTGGAAAAAGCCATCGAACTTGGTGTTATTGATACTTACAGCCGTGATCCCCTGGAGGCAGTCAAGGGGGCTGATGTCGTCTTTCTTGCGACACCGGTCAATACTTTAGGATTGGTTACACAACTTTGTTTGCCTGGATTGAAGCCGGGTGCCATTATTACCGATGGTGGCAGCGTTAAGGGAGAAGTGGTCAGGTCTATAGAACCTCTGCTGCCAGACGGGATCCATTTTGTTCCAGGCCATCCGATTGCTGGTACTGAGAACAGTGGGGTAGGGGCTGCTTTTTCAAGTTTATATCGTGGAAAGCGCTGCATCTTAACACCGACGCAAAATACCGATTCCAGAGCACTTGAACTGATCAAGCAGATGTGGACGGTTGTTGGCAGTAATGTGGTGCAGATGACACTGGAAAAGCACGATAAGGTTCTTGCTGCTATTAGCCATCTGCCGCATATGGTTGCTTATTCCCTGGTCAACGCGGTTGGATCATACGATCATTACGAAGAAAATATTCTTGAATACTCTGCTGGTGGATTTCGGGATTTTACCCGAATTGCCTCTTCAGATCCGACCATGTGGCGGGATGTCGCCGAGACTAATCGTGAAGCATTATTGGAAATGATGGAGCAATTTGAGGTTTTTTTTGCTGAATTAAAGTCTGATATTTCTGCGGGGAACGGTGATAAGTTATTTGAATTTTTTCAGCGGTCAAAGCAGCTTCGGGATGCCATTTTATAAATTATTTGAGGATCAATCTAATGCATAAAGTTGAAACCAGAACTGTTGTACCAATCAAGGGTTTACGTGGGGAATTTGTTGTTCCCGGCGACAAGTCAATTTCCCATCGGGCGATTATGTTTGCTTCTTTGGCCGAAGGGAAAAGCCGGATTCATGGGTTATTGCGGGGCGAAGATTGCTTATCAACTTTGAAAGCTTTTCAAAGCCTTGGAGTTGAGATTATTGAAAAGGCTGATGATGAATTGATTATTCAGGGACGTGGACTGGCTGGCTTGCAGGAGCCATCTGATGTGATCGATTGTGGTAACTCAGGAACCACGATGCGTTTGATGAGTGGAATTCTTGCAGCGCAACCATTTTTTTCCATTCTCACTGGCGACCAATATCTGCGCAAGCGGCCAATGGGCCGAGTCATAAATCCGCTTACTGCAATGGGTGCAAAAATACTTGGTCGGGATGGAAACTCTAAAGCACCGCTTGCCATTGATGGGGGTGGTTTGACCCCTGCTGAATACCATTCGCCGATTGCCAGTGCCCAGGTTAAGTCAGCGGTGTTGCTTGCCGGGATGCAGATTGATGGAGCAACAACAGTTTACGAACCGCACCTTTCTCGCGATCACAGTGAGCGGATGCTACGTTTCTTCGGGGCAGACCTTGAGTCTTTTTCTGGTGGTGCCAGAGTCAATGGCCGGGTGCAGTTGACGGGGCGGGAGGTTGAGGTCCCTGGTGATATCTCTTCAGCAGCTTTTTTTCTGGTCGCAGGTTTAATTGTTCCCAATTCAGAAATATTGCTGAAAAATGTTGGTATTAACCCGACTCGAAGTGGAATTATCGATATTCTGCAACAGATGGGTGGTTCCATCGAATTGACCAATCAACGTGAACTTTCGGGTGAGCCAATTGCCGATCTGTTGGTTAAAAGTAGTCAGTTACATGGTATTGAAATTGGCGGAGAATTGATTCCCCGAGCTATTGATGAATTTCCTGTTATCAGTGTTGCCGCTGCTTTTGCTGAGGGCGTGACAACGATTCGTGACGCTAAGGAATTACGTGTTAAAGAAACGGATCGAATTGCCGCAATGTGCGAATGTTTAGGCGCTCTTGGAGCTGATATTGAGCCACTGGAAGATGGAATGCGGATTGTTGGGGGAATAAGATTGAGTGGTGGCCAAGTCAATTCATTCGGTGATCACCGAATTGCCATGAGTATGGCGATTGCGGGATTGGGGAGCGCGTCTGAGGTAGAAATATTGGATGTCGACTGCACTGAAACTTCGTTCCCTGGCTTCTGGGAGCTATTAACTCAGATATCTAGGGGGAACACAAGTTGAACAAAAAAATGATTGTCGCAATAGATGGGCCATCTGGTGCAGGAAAAAGTACTTTGAGCAAAGCATTGGCGCAGAAGCTTGATTACCTGAATATCGATACCGGAGCCATGTATCGATCTGTAGCGTTGTTAGCTCAACAGCAAGACATAGATCTTCATGATGGGGATAAACTAAAAAAACTCTGTATTGATCTGTCTATTGAGTTTGTTCGAGAAGGTGTTTCGGAGCGGGTTTTAGTTAATGGTGTTGATGTTTCGGCTGAAATAAGAACTCCGGAGGTCAGTTTATTAACAGCGCAAGTTGCGACTTGTCCTGCGGTGCGTGATGCAATGCTGCAATTGCAGCGGGAGATGGGAGAGTCTGGCGGCGTCGTCCTTGAGGGCCGTGATATAGGAACCGTGGTCTTTCCGCGCGCAGATGTAAAGTTTTTTCTGTCGGCGACGGCAGAAGAAAGAGGGCGGCGGCGTTATGAAGAATTGTTGGCAAGAGGAGTTACCGTTGATTTGCAGCAAACCATTCAGGAAGTAGAGACTCGTGATGCAGCCGATACCGCCCGAAGTCTTGCCCCGTTGATGCAGGCAGATGATGCATTGGTCATCGATTCAACTCACCTGTCAATTGAGGATGTGCTGAAAGAAATGTTCACTATTGTTAAAAATAGAGAGGCTGAACTTGCCTGATAAAAGAGAATAACTGCTTGATAAATATTGGTTTGTTTTTTCTCAAGGGCTGTGCTAACTTGCGCAGTCTCAAATTGAGTCCGCCGTCGAGAGGCGTCGGAAAATTCGCAAGGGGGTTACATCTCCAATGGTAGAAGATAAAGACATGCAGGACGAAGAAGAAATGGAAATGCAGGACGGCGAGGTCGAAGAAAGCTTTGAAGAGCTGCTGAAAGATTATGAACAGGGCGGTTTTGAACTGAAGCGAAACGATGTCGTTGAAGGAACAATCGTTCAGGTAAACCCTGACTCGGTTGTTGTCGACGTTGGTTACAAATCGGAAGGGGTTATCTCTCTCCGAGAGTTTGCTGACGAAAAAGGGGAAATCAACGTCAAGGTTGGTGACGTTTATGATGTCCTGTTCGGTGGTGGTGAAAGTGACAGTGGACTGATTGTCCTTTCTAAAGAGAAAGCTGATCGGCAGAAGATCTGGAATTCTCTTGAAGAGGATGCTGTGGTTGAGGGTCGTATCATCAGTCGCATCAAAGGCGGTTTGTCTGTTGATATCGGTGTTAATGCTTTCTTACCAGGATCACAGGTTGATCTGCGTCCAGTACGTAATCTGGACAAAGTGATCGGACAAACCTTTGATTTCAAAATTATCAAGCTGAACAAGCGACGTGGAAATATTGTTTTGTCGCGGCGGGTTCTGCTCGAAACAGAGCGTGAATCACATCGCAGTGACACCCTGAAAACACTTGAAGAAAGTCAAGTTGTTGAAGGTATTGTTAAGAATTTGACCGATTACGGTGCATTTATCGATCTTGGTGGAATTGATGGCTTGTTGCATATTACCGATATGTCCTGGGGACGCGTCAAGCATCCATCAGATATCCTGGCGGTCGGTGACAAAATCAATGTCAAAGTTCTGAAGTTCGATAAAGAAAAAGAGCGCGTTTCACTGGGTCTCAAGCAAATTGCTCCTGATCCATGGTTAGATGTAGCAAGCAAATATCCAATTGAAACCAAGGTCACCGGCAAGGTTGTTAGTTTGACCGATTATGGTGCATTCATTGAGCTTGAAGAGGGTGTTGAAGGTTTGATCCATGTTTCAGAAATGAGTTGGACTAAACGGGTTAAGCATCCTAATAAAGTTCTTGCAATTGGTGATGATGTTGAATCTGTTGTCTTAGCACTTGATACTGATAATCGACGTATTTCCTTGGGGTTGAAGCAGGTTGAGCCGAATCCTTGGGATGTGATTGGTGAGAAATTCCCGATCGGTACAATCATTGAAGGTCAGGTCAAAAATATTACTGATTTCGGAATTTTTGTTGGTGTAGATGAGGGAATTGATGGTTTAGTCCATATTTCTGATCTTTCTTGGACCAAGAGAATTAAACATCCTTCCGAGATTTACAAAAAAGGTGATCTGGTCAAAGCTGTTGTATTGAATATTGACCGTGAAAATGAGCGTTTTTCCCTTGGGTTGAAGCAATTGAACATTG
>JAOZLQ010000002.1 GCA_029934755.1 Desulfuromusa sp.
GGTGACTCAGAAACTGAGTACAAATTGACCCTTGTTTCTAATGGAAGAACCGTTAAACTCTAAAAATGGGGTGGTGGATGAGCTTCGATAACGAAAACAAGACTTGACACAGGATGATGGTTTGTTGCATTAAGAACAGATAATGATCTTATCTATCACTGACAAAGATGCCCTTTCATGATGAACGCAACTTGGAAACCAACTCTCAGCCAACAAAAAAAAAATCGTCGGAAACGTCGGGCTTTTTTGCTAATGGCTGTACTTGCTGTTGTCGGGCTGGGTGGTTACTTTTTTGTTGTCGATTTTTCCACCCCGGTAATGGCCGGAACTGACAAGGCATCAACTGCTGAAAAGTTAGCTGTGGTTCCCGATATTGAAATCGCTGTCAATAATTCTCCGCAGGATCTCGTTCCTGACCATATTTTAAAACGGACCATTCTTCCGGGCGATAATTTAAGTGCAATATTTGACAGTGTCAAAATCAATCAGTCTTATTTGTTTCAGATTCTTGCTGCGGATGAATCTTTACTTGCACTGGATATTCTACGCTCCGGTAATACCCTGACTTTTACTTTGGATGAAGAAACCCGGGAGCTGGTAAAAATGGAATTATTCATCCACCCCGCTCACCAGATTGTTTATCATCGGGTTGACGAAAATAGTTTTGATTATAAAGAGATTGTTCTAGCAGGAACTTGGGAACCTCAGCTTTTCGACGGTGATATCGTGGGTAGTTTCTACCAGTCAGCAATATCTGTCGGGTTAAGTGAACATGAAATTGGGAATATTACTTACCTTTTCAAGAACAAAGTTGATTTTAGTCGCGATATCAGGGCGGGTGATCGTTTTCAAGTTATTCGGAAACTGCAGATCGTTAATGGAAAATTGACCGGTCAAAGTCATATTGAAGCGGTACGGATTCTGACTCGAAAACACCAGTACAGTGCTTTTCTTTTTGAAGATGGTAATTTTTATGACGATCAGGGTGAAAGTCTTGCCCGTGCTTTTAAGCGCTATCCTTTCACCGGTCACTTCCGTATCAGTTCGCCTTTCAACCTTGCGCGTCTTCATCCTGTGACCGGGCGAGTCGCCCCACATAAAGGTGTCGATTTTGGCATGCCCGTGGGAACTTCAATTTATTCTACCGGGGATGGGGTGGTCACTCGGGTAAAAAATCATCCTTTTGCCGGGAAGTATATCGAAATTAAGCACGATGGACGTTATTTGACGCGCTACATGCATCTGAGCCGCATCACTGTCAAGCGTGGCCAAAAAATCCAACGTGGCGAGCGGATTGCTCTATCGGGGAACACCGGGCGTTCTACCGGTCCTCATCTGCATTATGAGCTGCATATCAAAGGTCGTGCAGTCAATCCGATCACGGCTAAAATTCCCATGACAGCATCCATTCCAAAAGGAAAGTTTCAGAAATTTAAGCATCGAACGGCTGAACTTATATCCTTGATGGATCAACCTCGATTTGACCTCGTTGGTTCATAGCTTTTCTGCTCGTCCTATCTATTGCATCTAAACTGCTCCTTCCAGCCTTGTCAAAATCATGTCATTTCTTTTCACCGATATCCTATTGATTGTGACCACCTTGGTCTCTTCTGGTAAAAAGATATTGAATTTCAATAGTTTAAGAGAAATTTAACGATTTTGGCACAATTCTCGCCTATGAACATTTCCGGTGATAAATATCCACCGCCGGAGGTATGGATGCGACATCCAATTAAGATCTTAAAAATTATCGGTTTATTGCTGTTGTTGGTAGTGTTTTTTATGAGCGTGACAATGACAGCTCAGGCGGAAGAACCAATTTACCTGCTTGATATGCATAAACAGGAAAATCCGAACCATACTCAGATTACCTTACAATTTTCCACTTTGCCAAAATTCACTACGGAAGAGTCCGGACAACGGATTGATCTGTTGTTGAGCAACGTAAAGCTCTCTCCAAAGTTGAAGAATCTTCCAGAAGACGAAAAGGTGGTTAAGATTCAGTTGACGGGGAAAAAGCAGGAATTGCTGGTGTCTGTTCTCCTGCGTCGGCTTCCCAAGCAGGTTATCGCAGCATCCAAGCAAAACCCACCTCGGGTGGTTGTAGATGTTTACTGGGATGTTGATGAGGCTATCAGACCAGCGGTGGCTTTTCGGATATCCGATATGCCGCCACGCAAAGCGGGAAGAAGGGCGGCGAAATTTCAACAGGAATCTCCCTGGAAAGATCGTTGGGATGATTTCTTCCGTGATTATCGAACCTATTGGAAATTAGACCTTCCCGTCAATTTTACTTTGCCGCAACTCTCCGCTTTGATTGTGGATGATCAGAGTCCACTCTGGCCATTGCAGCAACATGCCGATACCAACATGTTTCTTAGTTTGATCCAGACGGCAACGGCATTGAGCAACCTGGATCCGCAACAACGTTATCTGCGTGATTTGATGTTAGCCGAAGCCCAGCTACGGACGGATGCTATCGAGGCAGGTATCGCTCGACTCGATTCATTGCGCCGGACAGAGGGGATAGCGCAGGCTCGTGTCGAATATTTGACAGCCTTTGGACAAGCGCTGGAGGGTCAACCTTTAGTTGCTCAGATCACCTTACAGCAACTTTTACCTCAGCTTGCTGAAAATCATCCATTACTACCGCTCATTCATTTGTTGTTTGCAGAAACTGCTTTGGCTTCAGGACAGGATCGTGTCGCCCTTGAGCATCTGCAAGGTGCTGATTTGAATTGGCCCGATAGCTTGCTTGTACCATTGGAGCTGCGGATTGCCGATGCTAAATCTGGCCTTGGTGAGTTGGATGAGGCTCTGGTTGAATATCAGGATTTAGCTGAAGAATCGGGTCTTTTTGATTATTACCGATTCTCCTTTAACCGAGCTGCTTTCAGCGCATTCAAGAATAAAAACTATAGTTTTTCCAGCATTCTCTATCGGAAGTTGGTTGAACCTCTCAAGGAGGAATCAGGAGATGATCTGCTGCTGTTTGCCGCTGGCGCAGCCTCCTATGAAGCGGGGGACATGGGTTGGGGGATGATTGGTTTGCAGCGGGTAACTTTGGATCGTCCTGAAACTGAAGGTGGAGATCGTGGTGTGTTGCGGTTGATTGATCATAAGTTGATCAACGGTGGAGAATTGGAACTCGCAAAGGCAGTGGGTGAATATGCACAGCTTGGGAAGAGTTCTCAATTTCGGCCGATTCGTGAAGAAAGTCGATTTAAACGTGCTCTGGCACTTTATCTATTGGGTGATCATCGAGAAAGTGTCGATGTCTTAATGCGTTTTCGACGTGAATTCGGGAGCTCAGAACTTATCAGAGAAGTTGATTTGCTGATTCTGCAACAGCTACCAACGGTTGTACACCAATTACTTGAGGAGAAAAATGATTTACAGGCGGTGGTGCTGGCTGAGAAGAATCGTAAATTATTACTTCGAAGTGGCTTCAATAAAGAGTTTCTGCATGATCTAGCAACTGCATTTGATCGGCTTGGGCTCTATGAAAGAGCTGGGCGGGTGCTACTTTATCTGTTTGACCGCACCTCTGGACAAGAGGAGCAGCAATTTATCTACCTTCCATTGGCACAATCGTACCTGAAGCGTAAGGAATATCAAAATGCAGGTCAGTATGCTAGCCGCTATCTGGAAAAGTTTCCTCAGGGTGAGGATGGGGGTGCTTTGTTCGGTATCTTGTTGGATGCATTTGAGCGTGAGGATCGTCAGGATGAACTGCTTGCCTGGTTGAACCGTGAAAATCGTCCGAGTAGCTATGAGTTAGAGATTCGTGCCGCGTATATATATTGGCGACTAGGAAATTTGCAGGCCGTGATTGAGAGTCTGGAAAAGGCGCATAGTGCTGGTGGATTTCTACAAGTCAAAGAAATGGCACTGCTGGGTGAAGCTTATTATCAGTTAGAGAAAAATAGTGCTGCTGTAAAAATTTATCGACAGTTGCATGAAGATCCCGATTTTGGAACACAAGCCCGCTATCGAACAGCACAAATCCTGTTACGGCAGCAACAACGCAGGGCAGCACTTAAGCTTCTAAGTCAGGTGGTCGAAACAAATGGAGAGGGCTCTTGGGGAAAGTTGGCTCAGGACTTGCTCATTCAAGAAAAACGTTGAGGGTTTCAGCTTTAGAGTCAGAAATCAGGCAGGAGTAAACAATGGCAGATATAAGAATCGCAGATCGTACTATTGCCGTATTGCAGAAAAGTCTCGATTTGCGTGCGCAGAAACAACAGGTGATTGCCGGAAATATTGCCAATGCGGAAACGCCTGGCTACTCAGCCCGCAAACTTAATTTTGAAGATAATTTGCGTGAGGCGATCAGTCGTCCCGAAATGGCTGCTCGAAATACTAATGCTAAACATTTCCCCATCGGCCCGAGTGGTATCTCCAGAGTTCAAGGAACTATTACTAAGCAGATCAATTCAAGTCCTCTGGGGGATGGCAACAGTGTTTCGGTTGACGACGAAATGTTTGATTTGGCTGAAAACCAACTTCTCTATGAGGCTGGCAGTCAGATTATAAAGAAGAAATTTTCAATGCTTAAATTTGCAGCGAGTGACGGTCGTTAGGAGATTTTATGGATATTTTTACCACGATGAAGATTAGTGCTTCGGCACTTAAAGCGCAGCGGATTCGGATGAATGCCATCAGTTCCAATCTGGCTAATATCGAAACTACACGAACTCCCGATGGTGGTCCCTATCGAAAGCGGGAAGTAGTTTTTAAAAGTAGCCAGCAGGGATTTGCCGATACTCTTGATGCCCGGATGCGCGATGCGGTTCAGGGGGTCAAGGTGTCCCAGATTCAAGCCAGTAAATTACCCCCCCGGATGGTTTATGATCCATCGCATCCCGATGCTGATGAGCAGGGGCAAGTTGCTATGCCGAACATCAGTCTGGTGGAAGAAACGGCGGATATGATGTCTGCATCACGAGCTTACGAAGCAAATGTAACCGTGGTTAAGTCGGCGAAACGAATGGCTCTGAAAGCCTTGGAAATAGGACGGTGAAATAAATGATGAGAAGTGTTGCTGATATAACGATGACTGCCCATCTCAAAGGGCTTGCTCAACCAAAAACTTCCACGGTTCAACAGATGGGAGATAAATTTGGGCAAATGTTGAAAACCTCTATTGCTGAAGTCAATCAAGCGCAGATCAGTGCTGATCGTGCTGCTGAACAGATTGCTGCCGGTGAAACTAAAAACTTGCACGGAGCGATGATCAAGCTGGAAGAGGCGGATATCTCTTTACGACTGATGGTGCAGGTGCGGAATAAGGCAGTCGAAGCGTACCAAGAAATTATGCGCATGCAAGTCTGATGGCGTCGCGAAAATTCCGCCCTGCAGCGTTGTCGTATTTTTCAGGAGCTTGACATACTGGTGTATGTCTTCGCCCCTGAAAAAATAGGCCGCCTTGTAGGACGAAATTTTGGCTTAGCCATCTGACATCTGGTGCATTTTTGAAAACAGATAAAATCAAAGAGTCAAAAATTAACGCAATCGATCCCGGAGGAATATTTCGATGGCTGAAGATGTAAAAGAAGTGACTGCTGAAAAGAAAAATATGTTGGATATCATTATGGAATGGTCGCTGGCTCGTAAACTGAGTTTGGTTGGTGCTACCGTGGTCAGCGTTATCCTGTTTACTTTAATTATTATGCAGTCTCAGGTGGCTGATTACAGCTTGCTGTTTGCCAATCTTCCGGGTCGGGATGCGGCATCAGTGGTTGAGTGGCTGAAAGATCACAAAGTTCCTTATCGCCTGGAAGATGGTGGACGAGACATCATGATTCCGGCTGATAAAGTTTACGAGGCACGTATTGAACTAGCTGGCTCTGGTTTGTCTGAAGGTGGAGTCGGGTTTGAGATTTTTGACAAGCAAAGTTTCGGCATGACTGATTTTGCCCAGAAGGTTAATTATCGGCGTGCTCTTCAGGGTGAGTTGATGCGAACCATTACCTCTCTGGCACCCGTTGAAGCTGCACGTATTCACTTGGCATTACCGGAGAAAAGATTGTTCCGGGAGCAGCAACAACAGGCAACGGCATCAGTGATCATTAAACTTTCTTCGGGCCGTGCTCTTAAAGAATCACAATTGCAAGGGATTATTCATCTGGTCGCTGGTAGTGTTGAAGGGTTGGAATCAGAAAACGTTACAGTGGTTGATTCCAGCGGTAAAGTTTTATCTAAAAGCAATGCAGATGAAATGGCTGGGCCGATGACACCAGGGATGTTGAATTATCAACAGACCATGGAACGACGTCTGGAAGTCCGTGCACAATCATTGCTGGATCGTGCTCTCGGTGCAGGTAATTCTTTGGTTCGAGTTAATGCTGAAGTCGATTTTGACCAGCGGGAAAAGGTTGAGGAATCTCTTGATCCCAAAGGTGCGGTTATCGTCAGTGAGCAAACCAGTACTGAGGAAGGGGGGACAGAAGCTTCAAGTGGTGTTCCCGGAGTGGTTTCCAATCTGCAGGGGAATGCTGCAAGGACAACGGCAGGAACTCCAGCTAGTCGCTCAGATGAAACCGTTAATTATGAGTTGAGTAAAGTGGTCAGTAAAACAGTCCAATCTGTTGGCACTTTGAAAGCCCTATCTGTTTCAGTTTTGGTGGCAGATCGGGTGACTCCTGGTGCTGAAGGTGCAGGCCCAACCAGTACACCACGAAGCACTGAAGAAGTTGCGGAAATTGAGCAGATGGTCCGTTCTGCACTTGGTATAAATGCTACTCGCGGTGATTTGATATCAGTGGTTTCTATGCCGTTTGAAAATGGATTCAGCGATGAAGTGTTGCCGCAACCATCTCTGATCGACAAGGTCTATCCATTTATGCCGATCATCAAATACAGTTTGCTGGCGATCGCTTCGTTACTCGCCTATCTGCTGTTTCTCAAGCCTTTGATGCAAACCTTGCGTGGGGCTTCTGCAGAAACACAACCGATGAAAACAGTTGAGGAGTTGGAAGCTGAAATGCGTGGTGATGATTCAACTCCACTGCTTGGTGGTCCCAGCGATCCTCTAGCCCAGATTCGCCAAGAAGTTCTAGGTGGTGACATGATGCCAGTGCAGGTAGTTAAAAACTGGCTTCGTGAGGAACCAGCTGAATCTTAAAGGCAGCAGAACAAGGTTGAAGGGGGTTAGGTTGAAGGCTTAATAACCAAAACCTAAACTTCTTCAGCTTGGATATCTTCAGTCTAAACAGCTTTAAATTTGGAGTGATTTGTGAAAAAAGCGAAACATCTGTCCGGAGCAAAAAAGGCGGCACTATTACTGCTCTGCCTCGGTGAAGAGGCGACCGCAAAAATTTTTGAGACTCTGGACGATTCAGAAGTCCGTGAAATTAGTCGCTGCATGATGGAGATTGATCATGTAGATCCATCTCTTGCACGGGAAATTCTGGAAGAATTCAAAGAATCTCGTGAAGGGGATGTTGGTGTTTATATTCGCGGGGATGAATTTGCCAAACATGCCATCTTAGGTGGTGCTGATAACCAGCGTGCACAATATTTGCTTGATCAGGTTTCGGCAGGAATCGAAGGACGGCCGCTGGAAACAATCTCCAAAATGCATCCGCGGATGGTCTCTGGTTTGCTAGAAAATGAACATCCACAGACGGTTGCATTGATTCTTTCAACCCAGAAAGAAGATCATACCAGTCGAATTTTAGCGGAACTCCCAGAGGATATGCGTGGTGATGTTATGTATCGCATCGCCAAGATCGACAATGTCTCTCCTGATGTCATCAACCAGATTGAAGAAGCCTTGCAGCGTGAAGTTGGTGTTGTGGTTGGAAAGGATCGTAAACAGGTCGGTGGGATCGAAAAGGTGGTTGAGATTCTCGGTAAAATGGATAAAGGAGCCGATCAGGTTATTCTGACCAGTATTGAGGCTGCTGACCCGGATTTGGCAGAGGAGATCCGTAGACGGATGTTCACCTTTGAAGATTTATCCTCAATTGATGGTCGTGGAATGCAGGCGATTCTGCGTGAAGTTAGTACCGATATGCTGACTCTGGCGTTGAAAACAGCAAGTGATTCGATCAAGGATAAAATCTTTGGCAATATTTCCCAACGTGCTGCCGATATGATCGCAGAAGACCTTGAAGCCATGGGGCCACGTAAGCTTTCTGAAGTAGAAGCAATGCAAATGGAAGTTGTTAAAGTCGCTTTAAAACTAGAAGAAGAGGGCAGTGTTGTAATCCCAGGAAGGGGCGGCGGTGGCGATGAGCTTGTCTAAAATATATCGAGGTGCTGAAGCCCATGGTCTTCAGGAATTTCAATTCAGATCATTCGGTGAGACGGAACCAAATTCTCCGTTAGAAACTGATGGGTTCAGCAAAAGTTCAGCAGTGGTTGCCCCTGTGGTGGCGGGACCTGCAGGTCTCTCGACTAAAGATATTGAAGCTGCTTATGCTCGTGGGAAACGGGAAGGGTTGGATAGTGCTGAGGGCAACCTGGTAACAGCAGCGCAAGCATTAGCAGCGGCAGCAGAAGAGATTAGTCGTTTGCGGGTTTCTCTGGCTAAAAACAGTAGTCAGGATATGTTGCGGCTGGTGATGGCCATCTCTGAACAGATTCTCCGTAGAGAAGTAGCGGCTGATCCCAAGGTTATTTTAACAATTATTGAAAATGCCTTGCAGTCATCGGTGCGTTCCGATCAATACCGTATCCGGATTAATCCTGCCGATCTTGAAAATGTGACTCAGCAGAAACCACTTTTTCTGGCCAGTATCAGTGGCTTGAAAAATTTAAGTATCGAAACCGATGCCGCAATTTCCCCTGGTGGCTGTCGCGTTGATTCTGATCTTGGCGATGTCGATGCCACGATTGAAACTCAACTTGAGGCGATTCAACAGGCCTTAAGTGAAGCGATTACGGATGTTGAATGATAGACCTCGTCGAACGTGTCAAGTCACTTAACACTCTCAAAGTGAGTGGAAAAGTGATCCAGATTGTCGGGCTGGTTGTTGAAGGTTATTGCCCGGCTGCAACGGTTGGCACTCTTTGTCAGTTGATCCCACTGGGGGGTGGGGAGCCAGTTCCAGCGGAAGTCGTTGGTTTTCGTGATTCTCGTGCATTGTTGATGCCGTTGGGTGAACTGCGTGGTCTGGGACCTGGTAGTTTGATTCAGGTGGTGCGAGATAGCGCTTCCATTCCCGTTGGCGACCATCTACTGGGACGTGTTCTTGATGCCCTCGGTCAACCCCTTGATGAATTGGCATTGGCCCCTTGTGAGAATGAGTGCCCATTATATGCTTTACCGGCGAGTCCTATGGCACGCAAACCAATTGTCCAACCCCTTGATCTTGGGGTGCGAGCGATTAATGGGTTGTTAACTTGTGGTTCTGGACAACGGATGGGGATTATGGCTGGTTCAGGGGTGGGGAAAAGTGTCCTGCTGGGGATGATGGCTAAACATACACAAGCCGATGTCAACGTGATCGCTTTGATTGGTGAACGGGGACGGGAAGTTCGTGAGTTTATTGAACGTGATCTTGGCCCGGAAGGGTTGGCCCGTTCGGTCGTCATTACCGCGACTTCGGATCAATCACCATTACTACGGATGCGCGGCGCCTTTGTCGCGACAACAATTGCTGAATATTTCTGTGCACAAGGTAAAAATGTTTTGCTATTGATGGATTCGGTGACCCGTTTTGCTATGGCAATGCGTGAAGTAGGTCTGGCCATCGGCGAACCACCGACAACCAAAGGTTATACCCCGTCAGTTTTTGCCACTCTGCCAAAATTGTTGGAGCGGGCCGGTAGTTTCAAGGGGAAAGGGAGCATCACTGGTCTCTATACCGTGCTGGTTGAAGGGGATGATATGAATGAGCCAATTGCTGATGCGGTCAGGTCCATTCTTGATGGGCATATTGTGCTGTCACGTGATCTAGCGGCACGCAACCATTATCCTTCTATTGATATTCTTAATTCTGCCAGCCGGGTTATGCGGGATATTGTCAGCCCTGAACATCTTCAGCTGAATGGTCGGGTTCGAGAAATTATGGCAACCTACAAAGAGGCAGAGGATCTGATTAATATCGGTGCCTATATTGAAGGAAGCAACGGCAAAATTGATTACGCTATCTCCCAGATCGAAGCCATTATTGAATTTTTGCGTCAAGGGATGAACGATTCTGTTGACTTGGATACAACAGTAGCAGAACTGACGACGTTGTTACAGGATCGTCGTCAGGGGACAAGGTAAATAATGGCTGCAAAATTTAAACTCCAGTCAGTACTGAATTACCGTCAATCTCTGGAAGGCCAGGCACAACAAGTTCTGGCTGCCAGCTTGCAGCAGCAGAGTGATTTGGAAATCCAGTTGCAAGAGCAACAGGAAAATTTGCAGCAATATGATGGTGAATTGAAGAAGCGGCAAGAGGAAGGTTTAACCGTTGCAGAAATTGATTTATATGAATCGCAAATTCATCATTGTCGCCGGTTGATGGAGGATATCCAGAACCGCTTGCAAAGGCTTGAACAGCAGATTCTTTCCGAACGACAGGAACTTCTTCATGCTGCGCGGGAGCGACAGGTTATGGAAAAATTAAAGGATAAACAGGAGGCGGAATATCGGCTGGAACTGTCCCGCAAGGAGCGGGCAATGCTGGATGAAATCAGCCTTCGAAATAAGGGAAATAACTCATGATTCTGAGAACGATATTGCTGACAATGACGCTTCTGATCTGTTCTGTAACCTTGTATGCAGCAGAATCTGGATTGGTCAATGAAGAGCAGATTTCATCAGTTGAGGAGCGCCGTATTCTGGTATCAATTGAAGATGAATATGCCAAATTAGATGAACTAGAAGACAAAATAGATGCTCGGGAAATGCAGCTAAAGACCTTGGAGGCGGAAGTCGATAAGAAGCTCGCGGCGATGCAACAATTACGGAATGAGTTGGTCAAGTTGCTGGATCGTAAAGATGAAACGGAAGGGGAACGGATCGGGGAACTGAGTAAAATCTATGAAAAGATGAACCCACAAAAAGCTGCAGTGTTAATTAAGGCGCTCGATTATCAATTGGCAGTTGACCTGTTGCTGGGCATCAAGAAAAAAACAGCAGGTAAGATTCTCGATAGCCTCGATGCAGAAACTGCGACAGAACTGAGCAAGGCTTTTACCGAAATACCGGTGAATGATAAATCGGGATACTGATTCCGAATATGAATCCAAACGAAAGGAGGTGAAACAAATGCATGCATTATCGATGATCGACATGGGCAAGCAACCTGTAGATGCAGTTGCTCCAACAAAAACAACGCACAGTAACGAGCAACAATTCGGCAAAGTGCTGAAAGAAAAACAACAGGTTCAAGGGCAGGATGAAGGTAAATCTGTCGATAGACAACCTGTGCCTGACGAAGGTGCAAGTGAGAAGCGAGTTGTTGCTGAAAGCAGTATTCTGTCTGAAGTTGAGGTGAACCCCCAACAGCAAGTCAAAGTGCAACATACACTTGTCGACCTGATGAAAACTATCGTTCAGGGTGAATCAACTGAAGGTGTAGAGAGTTCCGACAGTATTGAAGCGTTGTTGACTGATTTAGTTGAGCAACTTGAATCAACAGAGCTTCATGGGGAACAGGTGTTGGCAGGCGTTGATTTGTCGGCTCTGGTTGTTGAGTTGCAATCTTTGAACGAAGATTCAGATAACAAAGAGCTGTTGGCACAATTGATTACGCAGGTGGAAGAACAACCCACTGAAGAACCAGGGTTGCTGGAAAATTCTGAGTTGGCAGCTGCTGTGCTGGTAGAACCACAAATGCAGGCACACAACGTGGCACCAGTTGTTGAAAATCTGACCCAAGCCCGAAAGATTTTGCAACAGGCTTTCGATTCCGTTGTTTCTCAAAAAACGGCTGCCGTTGAAACAGTCGGTGCCGAAGGAGAACAACTGGTTGAAGAAGAGTTCTTCATGATGGACGATGCGACAGAGAAGATTGATCCGCGTTTTGCCGGGTTACTCAAACCGCGAACAGAACAACGTCCTGTTGCCTTGCAAACTCAGTCAGGCAAAGAACAACTTCCGTTGCATAATTTCAAGCAACAGGCGGGAGTGAGCCAAAGCGATTCGGTTGTTCAGGTTCTCCCTGAAGAGATGCTCGAACAAAAACAGAGTATTGAGGTAGGTCAGTTGTCAGGGGGTGTTGCCAAACAAATGCTGGAAAATTTGGTTCAGCAGGGACAACATAATCTTCAATCACAGGGGCAAGCACCAGTTCAAGGTGTGGATGTAAATCGGGCGATGCCACAAACTCAAATTATTCAATTGGCGAGTGGTCAGCAGGTCGCTGAAAGTCAGATTTTTGACCAGGTGGTGACGCAGCTTTCCGGCAGTGTTAATGGTGAATCTGGGCGTATGGTTCTCCGTTTACAACCCGCTGAACTTGGTTCGTTGAAACTTGAAATAATGATTGAAGGTGATCGCGTTCGTGCCAATTTCCATGCTCAGAGTCAGCAGGTTCAGGAAGTTCTCGAACGGAACCTTCCTCAGCTGCGTAATGCTTTGGCTGAACAGGGGCTGAAAATTGATCAGTTTCAGGTCACAACGGACAAGAACTATGACCAGCAAAGTCAATTTGAAAATCTGGCTCAACAGCAGCAGCATGGTTCTGAAAAACAGCCAGGCTGGCACCAGCAGACTCAGGAACAGGAAGAACAGAGTATTCCCTTAGCCCACCTGATGCAGAATGGTGGCGGAGGCATCAGCCTCCACGTGTAACAGCAATTTAAAGAAAGGAGAATTACAAGATGTCAGCAATTAGTGGAATCGATACTGGCTACACTGCCCCCTCGACAACATCGATCTCAAGTGATGTTTCTATGGGCAAAACGGATTTTCTCTTGTTACTGGTGGCCCAGTTGGAAAATCAAGATCCGATGAATCCGCAGGATGCCACAGAATTTACCTCGCAGTTGGCAGAGTTCAGTTCGTTGGAGCAACTGGAAAATGCCAATAAGAGTCTGGAAGGTCTTGCTGCGATGAGCAGTGAAATGGAACGGATGTCAGCGCTTGGGTTGATCGGTCAGGATGTTATTGCCCAGACGGAACAATTCCATTTCAGTGGCGATCCAGTGCAACTTGGTTATCGCCTCGAAACTCCAGCAGATGATGTCAAATTATATGTTTTGAACCAAACCGGATCAACCGTAGCGACTATCTCAGCTCAGGAAACTCATCCTGGAGAGTATTTTATTGATTGGGATGGGCTTGGCGATTTGGGTATGCCACTCGAACCGGGTGACTATTCTTTAGTTGTCAGGGCGGTTGATAAAGATGATCAACTTATTCAGACTGATAGTTTGATCAAAGGGCGTGTCGAAGTAGTCGATATGAGTGGTGTTACCCCTCAATTGGAAACCAGTTCCGGAACTTTTGCCATGAATAAGATTGAGAAGGCCGGAGCAGCACTATGACCGATCGAATAACTATCATCCCGCAACCGATCACCCCGGCCAGACCGCAAAATCTGACCCGGAACAAGCAACAGGGATCAACCAGTGGGGTTGGCAGTTTTGACCAGTTATTGCAGAACAAGATCGAATCTGGCGGGGTCAAATTTTCCAAACATGCAACTGATCGAATGCAGAGTCGTGGCATTAACCTTAGCCCCAACCAGATGCAGCGGTTGGAAACAGCAGTATCTCAAGTTCATGCCAAGGGTGGAAAAGAATCGTTGGTGATGCTTGATAATACGGCGCTGGTAGTGAGTGTCAAAAATGATACCGTGGTCACGGTGGTTGATCGGGAACAACTGAAAAATAACGTTTTTACCAATATTGATAGTGCAGTGATTGCCTAACCGAACCGGTCCTCTTTGAGGAGGTTCGCAAGCCGCCGACTGATTGACGCGGCTTCCAAACAGGAGTGATAAAATGGGAGTATCTAGTGCTCTTTATAGTGGAGTCAGTGGACTCAATGCTAACGCGAACGCGATGAGCGTTCTTGGTGACAATCTTGCCAATGCCAACACCGTCGGATTTAAATCGAGCCGGACAATTTTTGGTGATCTGCTTTCAGCCAGGTTTCTGGCTCTGGCGGAACGTCTCAGGTTGGCCGAGGTGTCGGTTTATCGACTGTGGATACTATCTTCAGCCAGGGAACCTTCGAAAATACTGAAACCAATACTGATCTGGCGGTTGAGGGAGCTGGCTTTTTTATCGTCAGCGATCCATCAACGGGCAATGCGTCTAATAACTACACTCGAGCCGGAGCGTTTCGGTTTGATGCTGAGGGCTTTCTGGTCAACCCTGAAGGATACAACGTTATGGGGTATGAGTTGGATGTCAATGGCAATACAGTTGGCGATCTGACCCCAATCTGGGCTAATACCCAATCGTTTACCCCGGCAGGACCGACAGCAAATATTAATTTGAATACCAACCTTGACTCTGATTCTATCGCAATAGTTGCCGGTTTTGATCCTCTTGATCCATCTGCGAGTTCAAACTATGCGACTTCAATCCAGGTTTTTGACAGCTTAGGCAGTACCCATTTGATGACGACTTATTTCACTAAAACGGCTGATCAAACATGGGATTGGAATACCGTGGTTGATGGTGGAGAAGTGACCGGTGGTGCTTCAGGTGTTTTGGAAGTTGTTGGTAGTGGGGCATTGGGTTTTGATGCGAGTGGCGATTTGATTCATATCATCGATGATGCCGGTACACAACACGAGCTTTATACGATACCAGGTGATACCAGCAGCGATCCTGTTTTTCCAAGACCCGCCGCAACAACAACTGCTGGAACTTTGGATTGGCTTAATGGTTCAATTCAGACTCAGCAGGTTTCCATCGATATGCAGACCAGTCAATATGCGAGTCCCTCGGTAGTTGTGTCGCAGGAACAGGATGGTTTCGGTACCGGTACTCTGGTTAAATTGAGTGTTGACGAACTTGGTAACGTCGTTGGTAATTTTTCTAACGGAACACCTCGTGAATTGATGCGTATTCCTTTGGCGAAATTCACTAACCCAAGTGCCTTAAGCAAAATTGGCAGTAATATGTATTCTCAGAGCACCAGCTCCGGTGTTCCGGTTATTGGTACTATTGGATCGGGAGTTGGTAACATCTTCACCAATGCTCTGGAGCTTTCGAACGTTGACATGGCTCAGGAGTTCGTCAAAATGATTACCACGCAGCGTGGATTTTCGGCCAACTCAAAAACCATCACGACCACCGATGAAATGCTGGCTGAAGTTATTAATCTGAAACGTTAACTATCGCAGGTCAAAATCATGACATAACAACGAATGCCGCCCTGATTTTCAGTGGCGGCATTCGTTGTTAAAGCAATAGGTCAATTTTGTCTTATGCAATTAGCTGATTTTATTGAGTTTTTAATTTATTGGAATATTCCATTAAAATGGCACGTAATCTGCTAGACAGTTAGTCGATGCTAAGTTTAGTCATGCGAAAGTCATAACTTTGGAATTTCTCGCTTGCTTGGATGTTTATGGGCGGGATGGAAGTTTACGATCAGATAAGATGGGATAGAGGACGGATATGGATCTCGCAACAATTATCGGTTTACTTGCTGCTTTTGGCTTAATGCTCTCTGCTATCCTGCAGGGTGGTTCCTTACTGATTTTCATCGATATTGCTTCGTTAATTATCGTTGTCGGTGGAACCATCGGTACCGTTCTGGTGCATTTTCCTTTTGGTGATATTCTCGGCGCTTTCAATGTTGCTCGCAAAGCATTTTTCCATAAAGCCCAGTCTCCCATCGATACTATTGAGAAGTTGATTACCTATGCAGGTAAGGCACGTAAAGAAGGAATTCTCTCGTTACAATCGGTGATGAATGAGATTGATGATGAGTTTTTTCTCAAAGGGTTACAGATGGCGGTTGATGGACAGGAACCGGAAGCTCTTAGAGATATGTTAGAAAAAGAAATTGAATATGTCGTTGAGCGTCACGAAAAAGGGGCCGATATTTTTTCTACAATTGCAAATTATTCTCCGGCGATGGGGATGATTGGTACCCTGATTGGTTTGGTGCAGATGCTGCAGAATATGAGCGATCCTTCTTCGATTGGACCAGCGATGGCGGTTGCTCTGTTGACGACATTTTACGGTGCGGTTATTGCAAATATTATCGCGAACCCGATTTCCGGAAAGCTGAAAATTCGCTCAGCTAGTGAAGTCTTGAATAAAACTTTGGTAAGCGAAGGGATGAAAGCGATTCTTGAAGGTGAAAATCCACGTTTGATGGAACAACGGTTGCACGCTTTTGTTTCACCAAAAGAACGTCAGAGTAACTTCGGTTAGGGACTGGCTATGGCTAAGAAGCATAAATGTCCCCCTCCCGGGGCGCCTAACTGGATCGTTACTTTTAGTGACCTCGTGACTCTTCTGCTGACATTTTTTGTGCTGTTGCTGTCGATGGCCAATATGGATCAGGCTAAATTCCTTCAAGCCAGTGACTCGCTGGCAGGGGCATTCGGGGTTATGGGGAGCAGTAATAAAACTGAAATCACTCCGCCAAATATTGTGACTTTTTCGCCGGTGGATGACGATTTTAACGCGGCGGTTTATCGCCGTTTGAGAACCAAATTACGCGAACTGAAGTTAAATAAAAAAATCAAACTGGTGAAAGATCGTGGTGCGGTTGTGCTGCGGATAGATGAAGCAGTGTTGTTTAAGTCTGGTCAGAGGTATCTGCAACCGGAGGCAGAACCGATTCTGCAAAAAGTTGCCGAATTGATTCGACCCTTACCACTGAATCTGAAAATTGAAGGACATACTGATGATCTTGGTGATGAAATGAACAACTGGGATCTCTCAGTGAACCGGGCAGTTGTCGTATTACGTTTTTTGGCAACCAATCAGTTGGTTCAGCTGAGTCGTATGTCGGCGACTGGTTATGGCTCACAAAAACCACTGTTTCCCAATGCGAGTGAACGTGAGCGGGAATTGAACCGCCGGGTTGAATTTGTTCTTGAAAGTCAGGGTGATCCTAATCAGGAACTCCCTTATTTGCTGGATGCGAAAGATCAAGTTCCGTTCTAAGAGTTAAGTTTTCATGAACAATGTGATTAGAAATAAATATGGAAGGAACGAATAATGGCAAAAAAAGAAGCGGCTGAACAGCCTGAAGAAGGTGGTGGATCAAAAAAGAAGTTGATCATTATTATTGTGGCAGTCCTGGTTCTGCTGATTGGTGGTGGGGCTGGATACTTTTTCTTTATGGGCGGAGATGAGGAAGAGAAAATCTCTCCAGAGCAAGAACAGGCTGAATTGGAAAAACAGGCAAAACAGGTGGGTCCGATGGTTAATATGGACAGCTTCATTGTCAATATTATGGATGATGATGAAAGTCGTTATCTTAAAGCAACCATCACCATTGAAGTCGATGTAGAAGAAACCTCAATGGAACTGACTCAGCGGATGCCACAAGTTAAGGATGCAGTTTTATTATTGCTTGGAAGTAAAACTTTTAGTGAAATAAATGATTTGCAGGGAAAAATTCAGTTGCGAGCAGAATTGATTAATAAAATTAATAGTATTTTGCTCAAAGGTAAGGTCAAACGAATCTATTTCACTGATTTCGTTGTCCAATAAAGGGCTCTGGCGTGGAAAAGATACTCAGTAAAGAAGAGATCGCTGATCTCTTGTCAGCAGTTAGACATGGTGATGTTGACGTTGAATCAGTTGGGTCGGAATTTGAAGCGGCACCTGGTGAAGCAGGGACTTCCATGGCCGAAACCTGCAATCTATTCCAGTCTGCCGGCCCTGAAAGTTGGAAACTCAAAAATTACGATCTTATTCTTGATAACTTTGCCCGCAATTATGCCTTGTCCTTATCAACCCGTTTTCAGCGGGCTGCACACATTAAATTAGAAGCAATGGAGTCAATGCCTTTTGATGCGCTCTTACAGCGCCTATCTGGGCGTGGAGCTATCGGGGTGTTGCAACTGGAACCTCTTACTGGCGGGGGGTTGTTGGTTTTTGATGAGCAACTCTCTTTTGCGCTGGTTGAAATGGTTCTGGGGGGATCATCGGATGATCAGACGCTGATTCCAAACCGGGGAATGAGTGCGATTGAACTAAATGTCATTCGTGACGTTATCAATTCGGCCTGTCCAGAGTTAAACAAAGGATTTCTCCAGCTGCAGGAAATAAAAGCCTCTTTAGTTGAAGTGGTGAGTAACCTGCGGCTTCTTAATTTTGTCGGATCAGAAGTTGGTGTTGTTGCCGCTCGCTTTAAAGTCTCCATTGATAGTCTTGAAGGGGATATCACTCTTGTTGTCCCCCATTCAGCATTAGAACCATTACAAAAGAAGCAGCAGATTAAAGCTGTTCCGACCAGTGTCGTTCAGAACAGTAAATGGCAATCTTTGGTTTGTGATGAGCTGGATCATATGGAAGTTGAAATCGAGGCGATTCTGGCAACATTATCACTGCGGGTGCGGGACATCCTCAATTTTCAGGTTGGAGATGTTATTGATCTGGGTTGTAAGCCAGATACCCCACTACAGGTTATGATAGAAAAACGTCCTAAATTCCTCGGTCTGGCTGGGGTTCAGGGTGGTAAAAAAGCAATTCGAGTCATGGGGCGAATTCCCAATGGAGGATAGAAGATGAGTGATGTAAATCTTGAAAATGGACAACCTACGGAAGCTGCTGCTCCCAAGAATAGTTTTGACGATCGCGGAATTGATTTGCTGCTTGATATTCCTCTGGAAGTCTCAGTCGAGGTTGGCCGTTCTCGTATTCTTGTTCGCGACTTGTTGCAATTACAGGAAGGTTCTCTGGTTGAGCTCGATAAACTAGCTGGTGAACCGCTAGATCTTTATGTCAATTCGCGCCTTATTGCCCGTGGTGAAGCGGTCGTTGTCAATGAAAAATTCGGCTTGCGGTTGACCGACGTTGTCAGTCCCTCAGAACGTATTGAGAAATTGGGCTAACCGATGCGGGTGCTAGTATTTTTCTTCATCTTTATAGCTCAACCAGTTTTTTCTGCTGACACCATAGCTGAGCCAAGCTTGCTTGGATCTTCTCTGAAGATGCTGGCTGCTTTGGGGGTTGTTATCGGTATTTTGTTGCTGCTTTATGCTGCTAGTCGCAAAGGTTTTGGCGTATTACCACAGAAAAAAAATAGTTTAATCCAAGTGTTGGAAACCCGACCTTTGGGGGGTAGAAAGTTTCTTTGTGTCGTTAAGGTCCGTGGAGAAGAGATGCTGCTTGGTCTCAGTAATGACCGTATTGAATATTTGAGTCAACTGACTTCAAATGATAACTTTTCTGAAACATTGAAGCATGCCGAAGAAGGTCGATCATGAAACTGAAGCTTGCTTTCCTGTTGTTACTTTTATTAATGCCTCTGGCGGGTTATGCCGAAGGATTGCCGACTATAACTGTTGGGATTGGGGAAGCAACTGATCCAGGAGAGGTATCCACAGCCCTACAAATTCTGGTTGTCCTGACGATTCTTTCCGTTGCCCCGGCAATTTTGTTGATGACGACCGGCTTTACCCGGATTGTCATTGTTTTGTCATTTGTACGTCAGGCAATGGGAACCCAATCTGCTCCCTCCAATCAGATTGTGATTGGTCTGGCTCTGTTTTTGACCTTCTTTGTTATGGCACCGGTCTTTAATCAGATCAATGAACAGGCATTGAAGCCCTATCTGGATCAAAAAATCAGTCAAGAACAAGCATTGGAGGAGGCTCTGCAGCCGATGCGTCAATTTATGTTCTCCCAGGTTGGTGAAAAAGATCTACAGTTATTGGTCGATATCTCAAAATCACCACAACCGGAGAACCAAGCTGATATTTCAATGTTGACCTTGATACCAGCATTTATGTTGTCCGAATTGAAACGTGCCTTTCAGATGGGTTTCCTCTTGTTTGTCCCTTTTCTGATGGTTGATATGATTGTCGCCTCGATTCTGATGTCGATGGGGATGATGATGTTGCCACCGATTATTGTATCTTTGCCGTTCAAGATTCTTCTTTTTGTTTTGGTTGATGGTTGGTCACTGGTGATTGGTTCGTTAGTTCAGAGTTTCGGATGAGGTGGCAGGCGAATGAAAAGGTTGCAGCTGCTGCGTTACGCTCAAACTTCAGGTTTCGATGTGGAAATATCCACACCTCAACCTTCCATTTTTCGCAAGCCTTGCATCTCCAACCTTTTGATTCGCCTAGTTTAAAGAGTAGTGAGGTAATTATATGACTCCTGAATATGTTGTCAGTATTGGTCGGCAGGCAATTGAAACCACTCTGATGTGTTCTGCCCCTATGTTAATTGCGGCTCTGGGAATTGGTCTGGTTATCAGTATTTTTCAAGCGGCGACACAAATCAACGAACAGACCATGACATTTATCCCGAAGATTGTGGGAGTTTTTGTTACCATGCTGATTTTCGCTCCTTGGATTTTGCAAAAAGCAACCGCTTTTTTGATCTCAATTTTTGATCAACTGCCGACTATTGGCCCATAACCGGGATTTGTAGAGTATGGATCTCCCGGATTTTTCTTTGCCCTTGATTCAAGGATTTCTGATCTGCCTGGCACGGGTGGCGGCTATGTTTGCTGCTATTCCGGTGTTTAGTGGCGGGCAAATTCCACCGCAGATGCGACTGGGTATCGCTGTATTGTTCTCGATGCTGACCTATCCGCTGGTGAAAGATTTTATTCCGACAGAAAGTTTGACCCCACTTGATTTAGGATTGCTGATATCTGCAGAGATTATTCTAGGATTATTGGTTGGTTTTTTGGCTCAGTTGGCATTTATGGCAGCAGAATTTGCCGGTTCGCTGATTGGTTACCAAATGGGCTTTGCTGCCGCTAATATTTTCGATCCGTCAACGCAATCACAGGTTGCTCTGATTTCTCGATTTCAGGGAATATTTGCCATTCTGTTGTTTCTTTCCCTTGATATTCATCACCTTTTTCTTGAAGCCATTGTTGCCTCTTTTGAAATGCTTCAGCCAGGAAGTTTGACTCTGTCGGGGGGAGCTATCCCAATGATTATTGAGGTGGCAAATCATTCCCTTATTCTGAGTATCCGGCTGGTGGCACCAATTCTGGCTCTTTTAATTTTATCCACCTTGACTTTAGGAATCATGTCGCGGGTATTTCCTCAGCTTAACGTATTTATGATCTCCTTTCCCATCAATATAGGAATCTCCTTTATCGTCATGGGTTTGACCCTCGGTATCGTGGCAAGTCTTCTCCAAGGAGAATTTTCCTCACTTCCGGAACGATTCTTGAATCTCTTCAGCTTGATGTAGCTTTTTTAACCAAAATTGCCAAAAATCTGTCACTACCAATTTTGTATTTACTACTGATCTTTCACTAACCCTTCTCCCTTAGGGAGAAGGTGGCCATAGGCCGGATGAGGGGGGAATATTCAGGTGCTCTTGCACACGATCCCCCTCACCCTAGCCCTCTCCCTCAGGGAGAGGGAATATCGTTAATTTGTTCAGGAGAAGAAAATAGATGGCTGAAGAGTCGGGCCAAGAACGTACCGAAGAAGCAACTGCAAAGCGTCGCCAGGATTTTCGTGAGAAAGGTCAGGTTGCGCAAAGCAAAGAGGTGGCAACAGCAGCATTGTTGACCTTTTCTCTGTTGCTTTGGGTTGTTTATGCCCGTCATTTCTGGGCTGATCTAGAGAACCTATATGCGGGCTTGTTGCGGATGATGGCCACGTTTCAAGTAACGCCATTGGGAGTTATCAGTCTCGCCTGGGATATGGGGACACTGATGGCAAAACTTCTCTGGCCGGTATTTCTGCTCACTATGTTGGTTGGTTTTTTCTCCTCCTTTCTTCAGGTTGGGCCCCTTTTTTCCACCAAAGTCTTTCAGCCTGATCTCAACAAATTTGATCCAATTAAGGGGATGGCAAAATTTGTTTCCAAGCGTTCAGCCGTCGAACTGGTCAAATCTCTGGCGAAGATAACGTTAATAGGGTTTGTTGCCTATAAAACTGTTGCCAACGAATTTGAGACAGCTTTGACCCTGTCGCTGCTTGATATTAACCAGACCTTGATTTTTATTGGACAGGTTGCCTTTCTGGTTATGGGGAAAACTTGTGGGATTATGATTGCCCTGGCGGTGATCGATTTTGCTTTTTCTCGCTATGAGATGGAGCAAAAAATGAAGATGACCAAACAGGAGATTAAGGAAGAGTTTAAAGAGACGGAAGGGGATCCACAACTTAAAGCCCGGGTTCGAGCGGTACAACAACAGATGGCGCGTAAAAGGATGATGGCAGAGGTTCCTAACGCAGACGTTATTGTCACCAACCCGACTCACTTATCAGTCGCAATTTCCTATCGAAGAAGTGAAATGGACGCTCCAATAATTGTCGCTAAAGGAGCCGATCATCTGGCCTTTCGGATTCGTGAAATCGCGAAGGAACACAAGGTTCCAATCATCGAAAACAAGCCGGTGGCACGAGCCTTGTACAAGCAAGAGGTTGGGGAGACAGTTCCCGAAGAAATGTTTACTGCTGTGGCTGAACTTTTGGCTTATGTCTACAGCCTGAAGAATCGTTAACATGCTGATATTTAAACACTTATTATACAAAGAATAGAAATAATGACAGGTTTCTCTTAAGCCAAAAGCTTGACATGACCCTGTCAGAATTCAGTCTTGATGGAGAAAATATGGCAACAATAGATGGAATCATCAACAATCGCTGGCGAGAAACGCTATTCCGTAGTGATGTGTTGGTTGCAGTTGGTCTGGTGATGATTTTGATGTTGATGATTTTACCAGTACCACCAATGTTGCTCGATATTTTTCTGTCGTTGAATATTACTATTGGTTTGTTGATTCTGATCATTACTCTCTATACGTCTCGGGCTCTTGATTTTGCAGTTTTCCCAAGTGTCCTCCTGATAACGACCCTGTTTCGCCTTTCTCTTAATGTTGCTTCAACACGTTTGATTCTATTGCATGGAGATGAAGGCCCGTCTGCTGCCGGAAGTGTTATTCAGTCTTTTGGTCAGTTTGTTGTTGGTGGGAACTATGTGGTTGGGGTTGTCATTTTCATTATTCTAGTACTGATTAATTTTATGGTTATTACCAAGGGTGCTGGACGGGTTGCTGAAGTTGCTGCCCGTTTTACTTTGGATGCGATGCCTGGCAAGCAGATGGCGATTGATGCCGATTTGAATGCGGGGTTACTCAGCGATGAAGAGGCACGTTCACGCCGCAAGGAAATTGCTTCTGAATCCGATTTCTATGGGGCAATGGATGGTGCCAGCAAGTTTGTTAAAGGGGATGCTATTGCTGGAATCATTATTACTTTAATCAATATTGGTGCTGGTTTTGTTATCGGTGTGGTGCAGAAAGGGATGCCGGCGGCTGAAGCGGCTGCAAATTATACCATCTTGACTGTTGGTGACGGGCTAGTTGGACAGATCCCCGCGCTGATTATTTCAACGGGTGCCGGTATCATGGTTACTCGAACGACTGGTGATGGTGATTTTGGAACCGAACTGAAACGTCAATTCACAATCCATCCACGCGCTCTATGGGTGGTTTCAGGGATTCTTCTCGGTTTCGCTCTGATTCCGGGGTTGCCGCAACTTCCGTTTTTCCTCCTCTCAATGATACTTGCCTGGATTGCCTGGCAGGTACAAAAATCACATGAACAGATGGATGAACAGAAAGAACTTGAATCTGCTCCGGCGCCCAAACTTTTGGAAGAAGAAAATTATGAGCAGATGCTTTCTGTCGATATGCTGGAGATGGAGGTTGGTTACGGATTGATTCCATTGGTTGATACGGCTCAGAACGGGGAACTATTGCCACGGATTAAATCGATCCGGCGCCAGTTTACCCTCGATATGGGCTTTATTGTCCCGCCAGTGCATATCAAGGATAATTTACAGTTGAAACCAAATGAATACGCCATTGTCCTCAAAGGGGTGAAGATTGGTGGCGGAGAACTTCTTCCCGGCCACTTTCTGGCAATGAATCCCGGCACGGCAACGGAAGTTATCAAGGGTGTCGAAACGGTTGAGCCAGCTTTTAATTTGCCAGCTGTCTGGATCTCTGAAGATAAGAAGGAACGTGCTCAGATTTCAGGTTATACCGTTGTTGATAATACCACCGTTGTTGCAACCCATTTGAGTGAATTGATCAAAACTCATGGCCATGAGTTACTTGGCCGCCAGGAAACCCAAAATCTGCTGGATAACTTAGGCAATGAATATCCGAAGTTGGTGGAAGAGCTGGTTCCTGCTCTTCTGAGCCTTGGCGTGGTGATGCGTGTCTTACAAAATTTACTCCGTGAAGGGGTTTCAATTCGTGATCTTAGAACTATTTTAGAAACTTTGGCAGATTGGGCACCGGTTGTGCAAGACCCTGATCAACTGACCGAACATGTACGCGCCATATTGGCTCGTTCAATCAGTAATAGCTATAGCGATGATGGGCAGGTATTGGAAGTGATGACCTTTGATCGAAATGTTGAAACACAAATTCAGGAAGCGTTGCACAGTACGGAACAAGGGGCTTATCTGGCTTTGGAGCCTGGCTTTGCTCAGGCGTTGATCAACAGTTTGACCAAGGCGCTACAGAATGCTGCTGGAGCAAATCCAGTGCTTCTCTGTACGCCAACAATCCGACTTCATGTCAAAAGGTTGACCGAACGCTACCTGCCGAGTCTGGCAATTATCTCTCACAACGAGATCGCACCCCATTTGAAAGTGCGATCGATAGGAACGGTGACTGTCGATGTTGGTTAGAAAATTTGAAGCGGAAAATATGGCGGCTGCACTCCAGCAGGTGAAGCAAACCCTTGGCTCTGAGGCACTGATTCTCTCGACCAGAACTATTGGTAAAAAAGGTCTAGGTGTGTTGGGGAAGCAGATTATTGAGGTGACAGCCGCAATTGAATCTCCATCCATGAAAGATGGTTTTCGTAAAGCGGTACCAAATACAGAAGTAAAACCAGCTACTCTTGGGACGATTCCTGCTGCATATAGCCGTCGGGTAGAAACTCTTGAAGATGAGCAGGTGTCTTTATCAAAAGCGGCGGTAAATCAAAAAATAGAAATTAGAAGTAATCCGCTTGAAGATGAAGTTCGTCAGCTGCGTTCACAGCTGGAAGCCCAAAATGTCAATCAGTTGCAAGCTGAGATTAACCAGTTGAAGGAGTTGATGCAGCAATTGGCTCAGGCACAATTGGAGAGTCGAGTTGCAGTAGCGGCCAGACCAGTTTCACAACAGGTTCAAGCACTGCAAGAAGTAAAGGCCCAACAAGCAGCTCCTTTGACTCAATTGAAACCATCTTCTGAACAATCTCTTGAAGATCTTCTGGACCTGATGGTGGAACGCGGTATCGACCGTGAAGCTGCTGTAACGATAGCCCGATTTGCTGCACCGCAGATGAATGAACGGCAACGTCAAGAGCCGGATCAATGCCGTGATTTTTTGACCGCAACAATTGCAAATCTGGTGCAGACCACTGGATCGCTCTGGTCTCCAGGTGATCCGCAGAAGCGTATTTCTCTGATCGGTGCAACGGGGGTTGGAAAAACGACAACCATTGCCAAGCTTGCGGCAGAGGCAATCACTCAAAGTGGCGCTCGGGTTGCTTTGGTGACCATTGATACCTACCGAATTGCAGCAGTCGAACAACTGAAAGTTTATGGAGAAATTATGGGTTTGCCCGTTGAAGTTGTTCTTTCTCCTGAACAGTTACAGGAAGCATTCCGCCGTCATCGTGATAAAGATCTTATTTTGATTGATACCGCCGGTCGCAGTCCCCGTGATCAGGTACGAATTGATGAATTAAACCAATTTCTTGGCAGCGAGTCGAAGGTTGAGAATTGCCTGGTGCTGGCTGCTCCCACTGAAGAACGATTACAGCAGAAAACCTTGGATGCATTCAGTCCTATTCCTCTTTCACGATTAATCTTTACTAAACTTGATGAGGCTGATCGCTATGGGTCTTTAATTAATGTGCCGATTCGCAGCAATCTGCCCTTGGCTTACTTGACCAATGGTCAACAGGTTCCTGAAGATTTGTTGCGAGCAGAGCCAAAAATGGTTGCCAGCCTGGTGATGGAGACAGCGACTGAACTACGGAGGGTGGCAGTATGATGAGTGGCTCCATGGATCAAGCTGGGACTTTGAGAAATATGCAGAATCAGCTGGATGTGGCTGACGCTGAAATACAGATGCCCGCAACTCGAGTTTTATCGATTACCAGTGGCAAAGGTGGAGTTGGAAAAACTGCCGTTGTTTCAAATGTTGCTGTGGCTTTGGCCAAGCAAGGGAAAAAGGTTCTGGTTATTGATGCTGATTTGGGACTAGCAAATATTGATGTGGTTCTTGGTATTTCCCCAGAATATAATCTTAACCATTTTTTCAATGGCGAACGGACTTTGGAAGAGGTGATGGTTGAAGGGCCCTACGGATTAAAAATACTGCCTGCCGGATCTGGAGTACAGCAGTATACCCGTCTTGATGCCCAGTTGAAAATGCGTCTGATTGATTCATTGGATGCCCTTGAAGAGCATTTTGATGTGGTGTTGATTGATACCGAAGCAGGCATCTCCGATAACGTTACCTATTTCAACGTTGCTGCCCAGGATATTCTCGTGGTGACGACCCCAGAACCGACAGCCATTACCGATGCCTACGCTCTAATGAAACTACTTTCGACTCAATACCATCAAAAACGGTTTATGCTGGCTGTGAATTCAGTACGAGGGGCGGACGAGGGGCTGGATGTTTTTGAAAAGTTGACCATGGTTTCAGGTCGCTACCTTGATATTTTTCTCGATTATCTTGGCTGTATTCCTTTTGACAGAAAAATGCATGAGTCAGTACGTCAGCAACAGGTGATGGTCGATCTCTACCCTGACAACAAAGTTGCAAAATCATTTAACACTTTGGCCAAAAATTTGATTGATGCGCCGGTTGATAATCAGGCGCAGGGGACCCTGCAATTTTTCTGGAAACAGTTTCTCGGAGTTGGTACGGAGGCGAGTTGATGACTTTCAGCAACAACTACGGCCCGCCGGGAGTAGCAGAGCGGGAGAAAATGATTGAATCGCATCTTTCACTGGTCGATTTTTTGGTCGATCGGATGATGACCCAAGTTCCTGCGTTTGTTAGTCGAGACGATATCCGCAGTGCAGCTCTGATGGGGTTGATGGATGCTTCCAATCGTTTTGATCCACGTCGTGGTGTGTTGTTTAAAACGTTTGCCGAACGAAGAATTCGTGGTGCTGTATTTGATGAAGTGCGGAGGATGGATTGGTTCTCCCGAACTTTGCGGGAAAAACAATCGCGGTTATCGAAAGTGACAGATGCTTTAGGAAAACGACTTGGTCGTGCGCCTGAAGATCCAGAACTGGCCGAAGAATTGGATATGAGCCTTGATGATTTTCGCGAATTGCAACTCCAGGTCAGCCAGCTTGGCACTATCAGCTTGAATGAAAATCTTGATAATGATGACGATTCAGGAAGAACTTTTATCGACAACCTGGAAGATACCAAGCAAGCCAGTGTTCAGGAGCGGATGGAGGCAAATGAACTGACCGGGGAGCTAGCTGGATATCTGGAACAACTTTCCGAGAAGGAGCGTCTGGTTGTCGCCCTTATCTACTATGAAGAGTTGTCACAAAAAGAAATTTCAGAAGTTCTAGAATTATCGGAAGGGCGGATTTCCCAGTTGCACAGTCAGGCGTTAAGTAAATTAAAGACCAAAATGAAGCGCAGTATCAACGCTCTGCATCCGGAGGACTAAAAATGGTCGCTGAACAGTTTCCGTTGTTAGTTGTCGGTTCAATTGGTCTGTTGGCTCTATTGTCCAGTTTCTGGCAGTTGCGGGTTTCGGCAAAACTGGGTCGGGAACTGCGTGTACTACGGCAACAACTACTGGATTTGGAGACAAAGAAGAGGCAAGAACCAAGTTTTTCAAAAAGTCTCGATCAGGTAGAGATGGAACAAAAAGCATTTGAGATCCCTCGCAGTAGTTCTGAGAAATATCGTTATGTTGCGTCTTTGGCCGATCAGGGAGTCGATGCAAAAGGGATTGCTGTTGCGTTGCAAATGGCTCCGATAGAAGTCGAACAACTGCTGAAACTGGCACGGTTGAAACAGCAGGTTCCGAGTTAAAGATTTACTGTTAGAGGGTCGACAAGCAGGCATCAATTAAAAATGGAGAAGCAAGATGTCAAGCGGCAAGTATGGGGCAATCTCAGGGGCAGTTGCACGGATGCAGATGTTGGAAAACATCAGTGAACATCTCGCTGCAGCAAAAACTCCTGGCTATAAAAAAGGTATGGTGACCTTTGAGGCAAAGCTTGGTGAAGCAACTTCTGGCTTGGCAACCCAAGGAACCAATTATAGTCGTTTGACTGAGCAGGAAATCGATTTTACTCCAGGGCACATTGAATTCAGCGGTGATCCTTTGGATCTGGCGATTAATGGGGATGGTTTTTTTCAGATTCAACGTCCAGATGGTAGTTTCGGTTATGCTCGTAAGGGTAATTTTCAGCTCAATGGCGAAGGACAGTTGGTGGATACCAATGGCTTGCCAGTCATGGGAACAGGTGGTGGAGAGATTATTTTGCCACACACTGATGTTGATATCGGACCGGATGGTGCGATTTGGGCCGACCAGGAGAAAATCGGGCAGGTTGGACTGTTTCAGTTTGCCGACACATCAATTTTACAGCGGGCGGGTGGCGAAATGTTTCAGCCCGTTGATGATACCCAGCCGGAGTTGCATCCTGATCCGCAGATCGTGCAGAAAAACCTTGAAGCATCCAACATTGACATGATGAAAACTATGGTACGGATGACCTCCAACCTACGGGCGTTTGAAGCAACTCAAAAAGCATTGAAAATTTATAGCGACATGGACGGTAAGGCCGCTGAACTGGGTCTGGTCCAGTAGAAAGATTAAGGCGTAAAACACGCCAGGAAAAAGGAGTCAGAAATGATCAGAGCACTTTGGACCGCAGCAACCGGAATGCAATCACAACAGGTCAACATGGACGTGATTGCCAACAACCTGGCTAACGTGAACAGCTCCGGTTTTAAAAAAAGCCGTGCCGATTTTCAGGATATTCTCTATCAGACCAGTCGTGCGGCTGGTACTGGTGTTGATGGTGGGGAAGTCCCAACTGGTGTTCAGGTTGGACTCGGTTCCCGGGTGGCTGCCGTGCAGAAAGTTTTTACCACCGGTGATTTCCAGCAGACTGAAAATGAGCTTGATCTGGCGATTGAGGGTCCTGGGTTTTTTCAGATCAATCTTCCTGATGGAAGTGAGGCTTACACCCGTTCTGGTGCTTTGAAAAAGGATAGTACCGGGCGACTGGTCACTTCTGATGGTTATGCAATTATCCCGGAAATCGTCATTCCTGAAGGTTCTACTTCAATCTCTATCGGTAGTGGTGGCACTGTTGATGTTCTTTTAGATGGTGAAAGCACCTCGACTCAAGTGGGAAACATTGAACTGATTCGCTTTGGCAATCCTTCAGGATTGAGCAGCTTGGGTCGCAATCTCTATGCAGAAACACCAACCACCGGTGCACCTCTCTCTGGAACTCCAGGGGAAGAAGGTTTCGGAACGCTGTCTCAGGGTTTTCTGGAAGGATCCAATGTCAACATCATGGAAGAGATGGTCAATATGATTGCCGGGCAACGCGCCTACGAAGTTAATTCCAAGGCGATTAAAACTGCAGATGAAATGCTGCAGATGACCACACAGCTCGTCCGTTAGGGGATAACGAAATGAAATATCTGCTTTGTCTATTTCTGATTTTATCAACTCCGCTCATGGTTTACGGGGCGACACAGAAAGCTGCTAGCAAAACCGGTCAGCTGATTGATCAGCAGGAAATGGAGCAGATTTTTGGCGATTATTTGGCTGAACAATCAAGATTACTGCCGCATGTTGATCTGCGTTTCAAGTCGCTGAATTTACCCAAGCCTTATCATGTCCCAGCAGGGCGGATCACCCATCAGGTGATTCCTGCCAAACCAGGTGTTATCGGCAGCCGCCGAATGACTTTGATGACTCGGGTTGACGGGCGAATTATCAGTAATAAATCGGTGCGAGTCGAATTGGAATCTCTGGCTGAAATCACTGTTATTACCGGGGCATTGCGTCGAGGAACTATTCTTGACAGTGATGATGTTGAAATGCGCTATCAGGAGATCAGCCGCTTGAATGCACCGATTTTTTCGGTGGAGGATGTTATCGGCAAACGTTTGAAGCGCTCTGTTCGATTGGGTGAGCCACTACAAAGAAATCAAGTGGAATTCCCCCCGGTTATAAAGCGGGGAGAGCGAGTAGTTATCCAGGCACGCAGTCAGGGATTGATGCTCACTGCAGCTGGGGAAGCAAAGCAAGATGGCCGTACTGGTGAGGCAATTCGGGTGATGAATAGTAACTCCCGTAAGGAAATTCTCTGTCAGGTGGTTGCTCCCGGACTGGTCAAAGTGGAGTTTTAAAATGGTGAAAAATATATTTTTCTTATTTACGCTAGTTCTACTGTTAAGTGCCTGCGCCGGGCCTGCATCCCGAGTCGATTTAAGTGATGTTGAACCGGTTGCTCCGATCATAAACGAACCGGCACCGCCACAGACCGCAGGGTCTCTCTGGACCGAAAGCCGCGGTGGAATGTTTGTCGATATGAAAGGACGTACCGTTGGTGACATTATTACGGTGGTCATTGTTGAGAATGCGAGTGCCAGCAAAGAAGCAACGACTGAGACTGATCGCAAGAGCACCATGTCGGCAGGGATTACAAATCTTCTGGGATTGGAAAAATATATTGGTCAACTGGGTAATGACGCGATCAATAATGCTTCTCTGATTAGTGCAGCAACAGAAAATGATTTTGAGGGTGGAGGGAAAACGGCACGCAAAGAAACCTTAACTGCAACCCTGACGACCCAGGTGATTGAAGTGCTGCCGAACGGTAATTTGCGGATCGAAGGAAATAAAACTGTCACTGTAAATAATGAGATGCAGATTGTTAAACTCAGTGGGATTGTGCGCTCTGCAGATGTTTCCCCGCGTAACATTGTTGATTCAAAAAATATTCTCAATGCCCGTATTGCCTATGTCGGCGAGGGTGTTATCAGCGATAAGCAACAGCAGGGTTGGTTGGTGAGAGCACTAGATCAAGTCTGGCCGTTTTAGATGTAAGGGCGCTGCTTGCTGCGCCCTTACCTTCTGTTAATTGTGTTAGAAGGGCGCGGCAAGCGGCGCCCCTACACGGGGTTTACTATGAAAGATTTTACCCACAAAATAATTATCATCTTGCTGATTCTCTGGGGAGTTGTCCTTCTTTCCACTGCAGAAGCATCTCGAATCAAAGAGCTAGCTAAACTGGAGGGAGTGCGATCCAATCAACTGATCGGTTACGGTCTGGTGGTTGGTCTCAACGGAACCGGTGATAGTGCTAGTACCCGATTCACTATTCAGTCGTTAGTTAACATGATGGAGCGCCTCGGTGTGACCGTCAACCCTGACACGGTTAAAGTTGATAATGTTGCTGCAGTTATTGTCACTGCGGACCTTCCCCCCTTTGCTCGAGCTGGAAATACCATTGATGTCTCGGTCTCTTCGGTTGGTGATGCAGACAATCTGGCCGGTGGTACCCTGTTGATGACCCCGCTAAAAGCGGCAGACGGGAAATACTATGCGGTTGCCCAAGGATCTCTGGTGGTTGGTTCGTTGGCCTTTGGTGGAAAGGCAGCTAAAGTGCAGAAAAATCACCCGACCGCTGGTAGAATTCCGGATGGAGCGCTAGTTGAACGAGAAGTTCCCTTTGTTTTTGGCGAGGGAAAAGAGTTGAATTATCGCCTGAAAGAGTCTGATTTTACGACGGTGTCGCGGATGAGTGAAGCGGTCAATCAACATTTTGGCGGAACCCCGGCTCATTCTCTCGATGCTGGACTGATGCAGGTTGTCCTGCCCGAAGCTTATCAAGATAGAGTTGTTGAGTTTGTTGCCGAGCTGGAACATTTAACCGTTATCCCCGATACTCTGGCTCGAATCGTTGTCAATGAAAAGACCGGTACCATCGTCATGGGCGAAGGGGTCAGAATCTCTACGGTTGCAGTTTCTCACGGCAATCTCAATTTGATCATCAGCGAACAGAGTAATGTTTCGCAGCCGAATGCATTCTCCGATGGCGAGACAGTTGTTACCCCGGAAACCGATATCGGCGTGGTTGAAGAGGCAGGTAATCTGGTGGTGCTGGAGCAGGGTGTCAGTATCGGCGAGGTGGCATCAGCGCTGAATGCGATTGGTGCGACTCCACGTGATTTGATTGCAATTTTCCAGTCGATTAAAGCTGCTGGGGCACTGTACGCGGACCTGGTGGTGTTGTAATGGAATCGCGAATCGATTCAGCTCAATTATTCAGCCAGGCGACAACCCAGATACCGAAAGCCCCTAAAGGACGGGATCCGGAAAAGCTGAAAGAGTCTGCTCAGCAGTTTGAAGCAATCTTTATTCAGCAGATGTTTAAAGAAATGCGTAAAACCATCCCTGATGACGGTTTGATCCAGCGTGGTAATGCTGACGATATTTATTCACAATTGCAGGATATGGAAGCCGCTAAGATTACCGCTCAACAGGGTGGGATTGGTCTGGCTGACATGATGATACAGCAGTTGCTGAAGGAATAGTAGTGGACCCTCCTGTTCAGCATGCCAGCGAACTACTCTCACGACAGGTTGTTTTTACGCTGACCCGTCCCGCTGAAATAAACTCTTCTTTTTGATGATATCAATTACGGCTGGCGGCACTAACTTCTGCCAGGTAGTGTCCCCACAACGAATTTTTTCCAGGACTGCGTTGGCATCAATGGTCAGATAGTTACGATCAACCGTATCCAGGTTGTGCAGAAAACCATTTTGCAGCAGATGGCGGTAAAGATATTGAAGATGATTTTCCACCATTAATTCATTTATTGTCAGCAGTGAGCCATCTTCTTTAAGAACGGGACAGACGTACAGGCGCATATCATTGCGGAACAGGAGTCCAAAGGATTCCAGAATACCGCCGTTCAAGTGCTCATAATACTTTTCTTTGAATATCTCTTGCAATGAAGGGATTCCCATTGCAAGGGCAACCGGCTTGCTGGTCTGTTTGAATAAAAATTGTGCCAAGCGGTAATATTCAGCAAAATTTGTAATCATCACGTTTTTTCCCAGAGCACATAAGACATCAACCCGTTGTAAAAAATCTTCAATATTAATATCGCCACCGTCACGAAGGTTCTGCAGCGTCATTTCAGTGAAGACGAATATGTCATCACTATCGATATTAGTTTCAGAACAGAAAGCTTCATAGGCACTATCAAGCAAGTTGATGGTAAGTTTTGTTGGTGGACAGAAACGGCTGCGTTCAACTAATACCGCTTTTTTAAACAACACCTCAGCAGGCTGTACCAGTTTGCCTCCTGGTTGAAACATTGTCGCATGAGTCAACCCATGCTGTACCAGTCGTAGTGCCATGATTCGATTATCGACAGAATCAAATGCGGTACCGCTGAAATCGACCATGTCAATTTCTAACTGATCAGAGGAAAGACCATCCATCAGTGATCTGAGTAAGGCCACCGGTTCCTGATGCTGATAGTAAGCACCATAGATCAGATTGACGCCAAGGATACCAAGAGTCTTCTGATCCTGCATGCTGGAACTTCCCTTTAAGACAACATGCAGGTGAATTTTCGAGATTGTTTCGTGTGGCTGAGTTTGGAACTGAATCCCCAGCCAACCGTGTCCTGTCTGATTGCGGGAATAATTAAAAGTTGCGACAGTATTGGCAAAGACGAAAAATATGCTTTCCGCACAGCGTTTTTTATCCAGACGCTGGCTTAACAGATTGTATTCGGTTTCGAGCATTGAGTGGAGACGCTCGCGACTGACATAACGGTCACAGGAGCCATAAATGGAGTCACTAAATTGCATGTCATAAGCAGACATCGTTTTGGCTATTGAACCTGCAGCACTACCAACCTTAAAAAACCAGCGTGCTGTTTCCTGACCAGCACCGATTTCTGCAATCGTTCCGTAGGCTCTTCTGTCCTTGTTGAGGGTCAGTGTTTTGTGGTGGGTATCGAGTAAGGTTTTTTCCATTTTATTTGTTCTCTTGTTTAAGGTTGTTGTTTTCTCAGGATTTAAAGTCGGTCAATTTGTTCGAATTCTATTAATGCAGTGTAACAGCTTTTGATCAATTGTTAAATTTCAGGTTAAAATTGACTTTACTTGAAAGGGGGCATTGTCATTTTCCCCATGGTTTCGGACTGTCATCAGGCTTTAACCGGAACAGGTAGAGCCCACTGAGGACGGTCAGTCCAGCACAGATAAAGAGAGCTGTAAATCCTGCCACCTCACCGATCACTCCCAGAATCAAGGCACCACAAAAAACTCCGGCGTCAATCCCTCCGGTAAAAATCCCGGTCACTTTGCCACGTACCGCATATGGTTCGTTTCGCACAGTCATAGCATTCAGTGCGGGAAACAGCAGACCGTGACCAATCCCAAAGATGAATCCAACGACAAGTAACAGTAAATTACCGTGAACTAGTGGAACTAGCAGTAACCCTGCTGCTGCAAGAGACAGCCCCCAGGGAATAATTTGATTTTCACCGATTCGATCGGCCATTCTTCCGGCGAGAAAACGGATGCCGACGGCAGCAAAAGAGTAGGCGAGATAGTAGAGAGAAATGTAACTGAGTTCTTGTTCTTGAGCAAATGGAGCAATGAAATTTGCAGTTGCGGCCAAGCCAAAACCAAACAGCAGCGCTACCCCCCCACCAACTAATTGTTTCCGGGTTTTCAGCAGGGTGAAAAAGGATGGTGAAGGTTGTGTTTCTGCCTGTTGCAGGTGATGTCTGTCGCTGATCGGTAGTTGCAGCAGTAAAGCTGCTCCAGCCAGTCCTGAAGCGGTGAGAAAAAAAGCGGGGAAGCCGAACTTTTGCAAGATTGGCTCAGCAATCAGTGGGCCGATCGCCATGCCGATCAACCCGGAAGTCCCGAACATGCCGATTCCTTCATTCAGACGACTGACCGGAATCAAATCAACAATGAAAGTGAATATTGCGGTAAAGCAAATGGCCAGTCCAATGCCGTGAATGATACGGAGCAGCAGCAAAAATAGATAATAGTCTGAGACCGTTCCTTTCAACAGCAAATACAACAGCGGCATGAGGGTCATGATGGTGCAGCCGATGGTATAACTGCGCTTGCGACCGAGATGGTCAATCATTTCGGCAACCCAGGGGCGGCAGAGAGCTGAAGCCAGGGCAAATATGCCCATAATAATGCCGATATCCTGATGACTACCACCGTGCCCGGTGATAAATAGTGGAAACAGGAAAAAGGTTGCAAAACTTGCCACCAGAAAAAGATTGGCAAGAAAAAGGGCGGCAAAAGCCGGAGTGTAAAGCATAATTTTGATCTCGAAAATAATAAATTGGAAAATTAAATGAATATTTCTGCCCCTTGTAATGTTAATACGGTCAGAAATGAATAACGTAGCCCCTTGCCAGTTGTCACTAACAGGGAAAAGCGAATCAACGGAGTTTTAAGTATGCCGCTGACCAGACAAAGCGGATCACCGACAATTGGTAACCATGTCAGCAGCAGAGACCAACTTCCATAGCGGTTAAACCATGATTCGGCCAGTTGTTGCTGTTTGTTATCAATCCGGAGTAATTTTTCTGCCAACCAATCACCACCATAATAGCCGATCAGATAATTGGTTCCAGCCCCGAGTGAGTTTCCAAGGGTCGCAATGATGACAGCAGTAATTGGGTTACTTCCCTGTAAAAGCAGTACAACCAGGAACCACTCAGATCCCAGCGGTAACAGAGTGGAAGCGCAGAAACTAAGCAAAAAGAGTGACAACAAGCCGTATTCATTTAAAAGTTCAAGCATGAGCCACATCATAGCAGAGTGACTGCTGGAAACAAATGGCTGAAAATGGCTTGTAGCGTGACTGATCAAGGTGTAAATTGTCCGCTTCGTTAATATTGGTGAAAAGGATGTTGGTGAAATGGATAAGGGACAGGTTTTCAATAAAATTAAAACTCTTTTGGAGATGATCAAATTCTCTCATACAATTTTTGCCTTCCCTTTTGCTCTGATGGGGGTGGTTTTGGCTGCTCTGGCAAGCGGTAAAGCTCCCGGCATTGGCCAGGTTTTTTGGATTTGCATGGCGATGGTTGGAGCACGAACTGCAGCGATGGGCTTAAATCGGTTGATCGATGCGAAAATTGATGCGAAAAATCCACGGACTGCGGATCGACATATTCCTGCTGGTAAAGTTTCAACCTTTGAGGCTAGTTTGTTTATTCTGGTCGCCTTGGTTATTTTCTTTTTTTCTGCCTGGATGCTGAATCCGCTCTGTTTGAAACTGGCACCAATTGTTGTTGGTTTCTTTATTCTGTACGCTTATTGTAAACGGTTTACCCATCTTGCCCATGTCGTTCTGGGACTGTGCCTTGCCGCTGCGCCGATAGGAGCTTGGGTGGCATTACGTGGTGATCTTGGCTGGTCGGTAATTTCCTTGGGTATCGCAGTATTGTTCTGGGTCTCCGGTTTCGATGTTTTTTATGCATTGCAAGATTATGATTATGATGTTGAACATGGTTTGCACTCAGTGCCGTCAAAATTAGGCAAAGAAAAATCTTTTCAACTGGTACGGATTTTTCATGGACTGATGTTGTTGTTCCTGCTTTTGGTCTTGCCGGGCAGTGGCTTGGGCTGGATTTATTTTGCTGGAGTTGTTGTGGTGGCTGGGTTGCTGGTTTATGAACA
>JAOZLQ010000050.1:0-10168 GCA_029934755.1 Desulfuromusa sp.
TCAAGAAAGGAGAGATAATATGCGTATCGATATTTTTGGTACTCCAGATCAACCAGAAAGTTGTCAGGTGACGGTAAAAAACGTTCGTGAAGCACTTGATCAGCTTGGAGTCAAAGCTGAAGTGCATCAGTTCAGTGATGCACGTAAGATGATTGATAATCGGATTTATGTGGTGCCAGCTCTGCTGATTGATGATCAAGTGCGAATTGCTGGTCGGGTACCTGAAGTTGATGAGATTGTCAATTTCATCATTGAACGACCACGTTATCTGCAAGAAGTGGCAAAAGTTGCCTGATTAATAAGCACAAAAAAACTGAAGAATGATGATATTTACCAGTAAAAGGCTTCTGCGCATTGGCGTTAGAAGCCTTTACTTTTTATGAATTATCAGGTAGGCTTAATCTGATTTTATTAAGGAGATTGGCTGATGTCCAAAATTTTACTGGTTGATGATGTTGATTTATTTTTAGAGCTGGAACGTTCCTATTTGGAAGGTTACGATTATGATTTGGTGACCGCTTCATCTGGGGAGGAAACGCTACAACGGCTTGATAAAATCGCGCCAGATGTGTTGCTTCTCGATTATTATATGCCGGGAATTAACGGTGATGAAGTCTGTCGGTTGATTCGTAAAAATCCACATTGGCAGAAACTGCCAATTCTTATGGTCACTGCTGCAGGTAAACCAGAAGAAGTGCAAAACTGTTTAGATGCTGGTTGTGATGATTACATTACTAAGCCAGTGAATAAACAGGATCTGTGCGACAAAGTTAAACGCTTGCTTGGTACGGTACAGCGCAGGTCTTCTGAACGGGTTGCGGTAAAACTACCGATTCAGCTTCAAGAAGGTGGTCGGCTCCATGTTGTGACGGCCAAGGATATTTCATCAAGCGGTGTTTGCCTTAAATCATCGACACAACTGGAAGAAAACACGACTGTTGAGATGAAGCTGGAAGACTCAGATGGGGAACTGCTTTCTCTGTATGGCAAGATCAAACGGACATCGGAACAGGCAGAAGATGGCTACGGGGTTTATTTTATTTACCCAGACCAAAAAAGTAAAAAACTTCTTGATCGGCTGATAAGAAGTAAAAAAACTGAACAATTACAAAAAGATGGTGTTGATGACCGGCTTAGTCATCGCTTACAAACATTGGAAAATGAGTGTTCGCAGCTGCGCACTGAGCAGGATGATGCGTTACGCCGAATCGGTGAGTTGGAACAGGAGAACCTTGATTTTGCCAATCAGTTGGTTCAGGTTGAGGATGTAAATAATAATTTGACTAACCTCTATATTGCCTCTTCCAGGCTCCATTCGACTTTGGATCGTGAAGAAACTCTGGAGATTATCAAAGAGGTTGTTATTAACTTTGTGGGCGCCGAAAAGTTTGCAGTATTTCTCTTTGATAAGGCTAGCGAACAATTACATTATGAAACAGGTGAAGGTTTTGATGATAGTGAGATTTTCCCAGATATTCCGCTTGGAGAAGGGATTATCGGGGAAACTGCAGCAAGCACTGAAAATTATTTCTACAAAGGGTCAATCAGTGAAGGCTCAGATGATTCGCTCGCGCCGATTGTCGCCATTCCTTTGATGATTCATGGGGAGATGATTGGATTACTAGCTATCTACAGGCTCTTCATTCAAAAGGAACAGCTGGAATCGATTGATTATCAACTTTTCTCAATGCTGGGTGAACATGCGGCTTCAGCATTATTTTCTTCAACTCTCTATGGGCATTCAGAACGCAAACGTCAGACTTATCAGGGGTTTGTTGATCTTCTCCTTAAGTAAAAGCATGTAGCGGTCTGAATATTTTACCCAGGTAGCAATAATCCTTGAGTGATAGCGAAATTAAGGGATTCATCCGCTGATTGCGGGTCAATATTTTGTGCGAGTTGATTAAGCGTATGTTCTTTTCTTGCGTGGATCAGCATTTGTGCAAAATTGTCATCGAGTGACTCAATGATGACCTCTCCTTGCTGCCGCAAGAAAATTACCTGCTCTGATTCAGGGATCAGTTGTCTGGATATCTTTTCCAGTGATTCCCCACCCATCATTTCCAAATCCTCCAATCTAAAATGAAATTGCTGAATTTTAACTGCGGGATTGAGCTGCCAGCGCAATTTTTGCGAAGTTTTAATTGCCGGCACGTTGTTGCCGGGGAGACAGTCATCTGCCAGCAATGTTTCAGCGCAGAGAAAATGGTAATTGATCAGATCTTCGGCAATGTTCACCAGCTTTGAACGCTTATCTGCACGGAGCTGCTCAGCAACATACTGTTGCTGCAGGGAAAGAATTTCTAGTGGTTGCCAGTTTTCGATAGCAAGAATCTTCTGCTGGTCAATATTTTTATATTTGCTGAGCCAATCACTGAAGCGATGTAAAAAGTTGCTTGGGGATACTTTCAATGCATGGCATAGCTGCAGAAAGAAACCAACAGCTCGGCCACGATTGTAGAAAATATCAGTTGCGGCAGCAAGCAAGCAGCTTTTCTGTAAATCACCCTCGGAATATGTTTTGTTAGACTGGAGTAGATAAGGGGGGTGAGGTTCTCCCTGGATACCAAATTCATTTTGTTGATCAAACAGCTCAGTTCCCGGGAGGACTGCCAGAGGGAAAATATCAACCTGGTTCGGTTGTTGCCGCAAAGCAAAGTTGAGACTTTTTGTAAACCCCGCATGATTGTCCCCAGGAAGCCCATAAATAAGATCCAGGCCGAAGGTGATGCCGGCAATACTCATCTGTCCTAATTTCTGCTCCATTTGTTGTGCTGAAAAACTACGGTGCAATGGTTTCAGAACTTGTACTGTGGACGATTGTAGGCCGATTTGCACTGAACAGGAGAGCTGGGAGAGGAGCTCGATGGTCTCATCATCAAGAAAGTCAGCTTTTGCTTCGATGTGGTAGTGGAGTTGAGGTGCGTGTTCAAGCAACATTTCCAATAATTTTTTGCCACGTCCAAGCGGGGCATTGAAGGTTGAATCGAGAATCCAGACCTGTGCAACTTGCTGTTTCACAAATAGCTGGAGCTCTTTACGTAAGCGATCGAGTGGCAGCGGACGAACCCCTTGGTGTCCTTTGGCGTCGTAGCAGAAAGCACAATTAAATTGGCATCCTCTGGCGACCTCCCATAGTACGCCACAGCTATTTTTTAGCTGGAGCTGTCCATTTAACCATGGGGATGGGAGAATCGAAAGATCAGAACAAACAGCAGCTGAAGGAATGGTATGTGCCTCAGAAGAAGCAGAGAGAAAACCAGTAATTCCGGAGGTTGGTTTTTTTGAGTTCAGTTTCATGATTACTTCTGCGAATGAAACTTCTCCCTCGCCGCGGATTATTCCGTCGAGCGCCCCCTCTTTAATAACTCTCTGGCTATCAGCACTTGCTTCGGGACCTCCCGCGATCAGGATCAGATTTGGTCTTTTTTGCCGCAACAGTTTTGAGAGAAGCAGAATCTGATGACGGTTCCAGACATAGAGAGGAAAAGCGATAATTGTAGGGTTTAGATCAAGTAACTGCTGGCACAGTGAAGCAACATCTGCTTGTGGAAAGAGATCAATAAGCTTTGTTTGCTGTTGCAACTCTGTTGGCAGGGAAGCTTTAAGGCATCCTGCAGCCAGAGGAACTGCTTGCGCGGAGGCGCGTACATGGAGGGTTGCTATCAAAATACGCATAAGCTTCTTATTTTTTAAGACTGACTTTAATCCGTGGTTTGTCACCACTGGTATCAACGCTGAACTCAATTGGTTTATCGCCGTAGCGAGCCTTGATTTTTTCCCGTTGTGCTGCAAGAAAACTGGCGACTTTCTCTGCACTTGGTCCCCCCCCAGAGAGGCCACAGTTATTCCGTGCCTGGCTGAGCTCTTGCTGTAATTTAGTCGCTTCAAGTTTGGGGTCGATAGTTTTAGTTATGCTAGATCGAATTGCCGGGGAGGTTGTCTTCAGTTTACTGGTGTGACGATGATACTTACCATCATCGATCAAGCGCAAGATACGATCCCAATATTGTCCGTATGACATGAAGCGTGAAGCAATGCTCTGATAACGAAATTTTAAATCTGTCCAGACGATATGGCGATTGGTAAAGTGACGAATTCGCCGGGCAATATCTTTGCGCTCATTGTAGGGCTCACGTTTTTCAATGCCAGCAAAATATTGCTCGTAATGAATCTCCAGCTCTTTGATCTGCTGCTGAAATTCATCAAGCTCCTGAGCTAACTGACGCCGTTCGTCCATCTTGCACTCCTTAAAATCTGAATCAGTGTTCACTAATTTAGATTGAAAGCAGAACTATACGTGAGTCATGTCTAAATGTAAATAATTGCACGATTTTATCGTCATTTATGCGGGTTGTTGCTTGACTTGGCATCGGTCATTTCGAGATAATCAAATGTTTTTCCCCAAACACTGGCTCAAAGGAGTTTTTCATGGAAAAGGGATTGGCAGCAGTGATTCTCGCTGCGGGTAAAGGGACTAGAATGAAATCGGCTTTGCCGAAAGTTTTACATCCGATTTGCGGACAGCCGATGCTCTATTATCCACTCGAAGCCGCGAAGCAAGCAGGGTTTAAACAGCTGAAAGTGGTGGTTGGGCATCAAGCGGAGCAGGTTATAGAAACTTTCTCCGATGAAAGTCTGACCTGGGTTAGGCAAACTGATCAGTTGGGTACAGGGCATGCGCTGATGTGTGCAGCTGATTCTTTGCGGGGTTATTCTGGACCGTTGTTGCTGCATTGTGGTGATGTCCCGTTGCTGAGGGCAGAAACACTGGAACAGTTACAGAACTACCATTCCCAGCAACAGGCAGCGGTGACGGTGTTAACGGCGCAGATGCCAAATCCGCAGGGATATGGCCGAATTATCCGCAATGGTGAACAGATCCAACAGATCGTTGAAGAAAAAGATGCCAGTGAAGAGCAGCGTCAAATTACAGAAATCAATGCCGGAACTTATCTATTCGATACGGCTTTTGTTCTTTCTGCTTTAAAAGGGCTGAACAAGAATAATTCTCAAGGAGAATATTATCTGACTGATATTGTTGCCGCCGCTGTTGCTGCCGGGCTTAAAACACGAGCCCTTTGCGTTGAAGAACCGACCGAGGTCATGGGGATTAATGATCGTTGTCAGTTGGCTGAGGCTGAAGTGCTAATGCGTTGGCAAATCAATGCCGATCTGATGTTTGGCGGTGTCTCTATGGTTGATCCAACGACAGTTTACATTGATAACGGGGTTGAAATCGGCTCCGATACGACCTTACATCCCAATGTTCAACTGCGCGGTAAAACCAGTTTAGGCAAGAACTGTATTGTTGAAACGGGTGTTGTTGTCGTTGATTCGCAGATAGGAGATGGGGTTCTATTGAAAGCGGGTTCGGCGATTGAGGAGTCACAGATTGGCCCTGGTTGTAAAATCGGCCCCATGGCGCATATTCGTCCTGGTACGGTTTTAACTGGCAATAATAAAATCGGCAATTTCGTAGAAATGAAGAAGTCAATCTTTGGTGAAAAATCTCAGGCGAGTCATTTGACCTATATTGGCGATTCTGAGGTCGGTTGTAACGTCAACTTTGGTTGCGGGACGATCACCTGTAACTATGATGGTGTCAATAAACATAAAACCACTGTTGAAGATGATGTTTTTGTTGGCAGTGACTGTCAGTTTGTCGCTCCGGTTACCATTGGGCGTAATAGCTTAATTGCTGCTGGTTCGACAATCACCAAGGATGTTCCGCCAGATTCGTTGGCTCTGTCTCGGACTGATCAGACAAATATCGATGGCTGGCGCCTGCGTAAACAGAAGAAATCTTGAGAGGGAGGGAATTATGTGTGGAATAGTTGGTTATATCGGACCGCAGGATGCTTCACCTATTATTATCGATGGTTTGCGCCGGCTTGAATATCGTGGTTACGATTCCGCCGGAATCTGTACCCTTGACGGTGGCGAGACGCAGATTCGCAGGGCTGAAGGAAAACTGATCAATCTGGAGAATATCCTTCGCGAAAAGCCGGCTGTAGGAAGCCGAGGAATCGGTCATACCCGCTGGGCAACTCACGGTCGTCCTTCTGAAATTAATGCTCACCCGCACAAAGCAAGCAATATTATTGTTGTTCATAATGGTATTATTGAAAATTATCTGAAGCTGAAAGAACGTTTACAGAAGCTTGGGCATAACTTTAGTTCAGAGACTGATACCGAAATTATTGCCCATCTGGTCGAAGAATATTATCGCCAGTGTGGTGATTTTGAAAAAGCCGTCCGCTTAGCACTGGCTGAAGTTGAAGGAGCCTATGGTGTTGCAATTTTGTGCAATGACGAACCGGATAAATTGATTGCAGCCAAACTTGGGTCGCCATTGGTTGTTGGCCAGGGGGATGGTGAGTTTTTTGTCGCTTCCGATATTCCTGCGATGTTATCCCATACTCGGGAGATGATCTTTCTCGATGATGGTGAAATCGCTATCTTTACTCCAGAGAAAATGTGGATTACTGATCTTTCCGGGCAGCCGGTGGTGAAGCAGAGTAAAACGATCACCTGGAGTCCAATGATGGCAGAAAAGGACGGCTATAAGCATTTCATGCTCAAAGAGATCTATGAACAACCACGGACTCTGGCCGATACCATTGCTGGTCGTCTTCAGGGTGAAGAGGGCGATATTTACCTGGAGGATCTTGGTCTCAGTCAGGAACAATTGGCCAGTCTTGATAAAATCAATATCATTGCCTGTGGAACGTCCTGGCATGCCGGGCTGGTCGGAAAATTCTATATTGAAAAACTGGCGCGGATTCCGGTTGAAATTGATATCGCCAGCGAATTTCGCTACCGCGATCCAATTGTTACCGATAAAAGTCTGACTCTCCTTATCAGTCAGAGTGGTGAAACTGCCGATACTCTGGCCGGATTGCGCGAAGCCAAAGGCAAAGGCGGCAAGGTCGTTTGTATCTGTAATGTGGTCGATTCATCAATTGCTCGTGAAAGTGATGGGGTGATTTACACTCATGCCGGACCTGAAATCGGGGTTGCTTCGACAAAAGCCTTTACCACTCAGCTGGTGGCTCTTTATTTGTTGGCTTTAAAATTGGGTCGGGCGCGGGGAACTATGACCGCCGATGATTGTCGCGAACAGGTTGAAGCGTTACTGGCATTACCACGCAAGTTAGAAGAGACTCTGGAGCTGGATGAGCAGATCGAGCAGATTGCCCGTGAGTTTATGAATGCTCGCGATTTTCTCTATATGGGGCGGGGCAACCAATATCCGATCGCACTGGAAGGGGCACTAAAGCTCAAGGAGATTTCTTACATCCACGCAGAAGGTTATCCTGCCGGAGAAATGAAACATGGTCCGATTGCTCTGATTGATGAAAACCTGCCGGTTGTGGTGCTGGTGCCACGCAATGCGACCTATGACAAGGTTGTTTCCAATATGGAAGAAGTTTGCGCCCGGGGCGGCAAGGTGATTGCTGTTGCCAGCGGTGATGAAAGTGAATTGCAGGGGAAAGTCGCTGCTTTGATCAAGGTGCCGCAAACCACCGAAGATCTGCTGCCGATCCTCACCTCAATTCCGATGCAACTGCTCGCTTACCATATTGCCGTTCTTAAAGGAACTGATGTTGATCAACCGCGTAATCTAGCGAAAAGCGTAACAGTGGAGTAAAATTTGACCATCACTTTACCCCGCCGGATGCGGCGACTGACTCATCAATTCCTCAGCCATTTCAAGATCAGCGATAATACCTTTCTCATTATCCTTGCGGTGATTGTTGGTTTACTCGGCGGTCTGGGAAATTATTTGTTTCGCAAAACAATTGAGCTGATTCACTGGTTGGTTGTTGAACAAAGTCTTGAGCTATTTGATATTTCACTTGAGCATTGGTCGATGCAGAGGCTCTTAGTGGTATTTCTTCCTGCTATCGGTGGATTATTGGTTATTCCCCTTTGGATCCTGTTTGCCAATGATCTCAAAGGTGGGTTTGCTGGGTTTTTGGTCAAGGTTAATCTCAAAGGGGCTAAGCTACCACTTCGACCTCTTTTTACCAAAGGTTTGGCATCTGCTATCACTCTTGGTGCCGGTGGGAGTGCTGGACAGGAAGGGCCGATTGCCGTTATTGGCGGAACCATTGGTAGCCAGTTTGGCAAAGTGTTCAAGATGAGTGGTGATCGGATCAAAGTGCTGGTGGCCTGTGGTGCTGCTGCTGGCGTTGCTGCGACATTTAACGCTCCTCTCGCGGGTGTTTTTTTTGCCACAGAAATTGTTCTCCTTTCCTCTTTTGAGGTGGCCAGTTTTACCTCGATTGTTATTGCCAGTGGGATGGCAACGGTTGTTTCCAGAGCATTATTGGGGAACGTCTCAGAGGTGGTGGCTCCTCCTTATTTTTTAAGCAGTTTCTGGGAAATTGGGCTCTATGTTCTTCTTGGAGTACTTATCGGTGCTTTGGCTGCGGGATTTATTCATCTTCATTATAAAATTAAGGATAGAATTGATGCGATCAATCTGCCCCGTTTGAGTAAGCCGTTTTTTGGCGGATTGACGGTTGGATTGATTGGAATCGGGTTGCCGCAGGTTTTCGGTAACGGTTATGAATTTGTTGGTTCAGTTCTGGTTGGTGAGCATACTTGGTATCTGCTAGCACTATTGGTTGTTGCCAAAATGTTGGCGACTTCTATTACCCTTGGATCTGGGTTCCCGGGGGGATTATTTGCTCCTTGTCTTTTTTTGGGAGCTGTGGCTGGTGGGGCATATGGGCAAATCATGGAAATGATTTTCCCTGCAGCTGAGCTTTCAGCTGGTGCCTATGCTCTGGTTGGAATGGGAGCTTTCCTCGCAGCGGCAACCCACGCACCAATGACCGCCATCTTCCTTTTGTTCGAGATTACCGATAGTTATCAGGTTATTGTTCCAATTATGCTGGCCTGTGTTATCGGTACGTCCATCGCTCGGCATTTGAAAAAAGACAGTTTGGAAACAGTGGAATTGAGTCGTCTTGGAATTGATCTGGAAGCAGGAAAAGAGCGCAATATTATGAAGGGACTTGCTGTCGGCGAGGTGATGTCCCACCGGGTTGAAACTGTCCCGGAAAATATGACATTGGGCCGATTTGCCAAATTTATCGAACAGACCCACCATACTAATTTCCCGTTGGTAGATGAATTAGGGGAGTTAACCGGAATCATTTCGGTTCAGGATTTTATGGGGGTGGTATTTGAGAAAGAATTGATGGATCTGGTGGTGATCAAAGAGTTGGCGACCAAGGATGTCATCACTGTGCATGCCGAGGAAGATCTCGATACGGCGATGCGCAGGATCGGTTATCGTAATATCGAACAGCTCCCGGTGGTTGATCGGGAAACCCATCGTCAACTGTATGGCATCATCTCCCGACGGGATATGATCTCAGCTTATAATCGGGCACTGATGAGTCGAACTCTGGAGGAAGAGGATGTCTGATCTGCTGGAGTCACTAAATGAGCCACAGCGGCAGGCGGTTCTCCACGAGGATGGCCCTTTGTTGTTACTGGCGGGTGCCGGTTCGGGAAAAACCCGTGCTCTGACCCATCGGGTTGCACACTTGATTTGTGAGCGTGGTGTTCCTGCTTGGCGGATCATGGCAGTGACCTTTACCAATAAAGCAGCAACGGAAATGCGCGAACGGCTTGAAGCGCTGCTGGGACAAGGTGAACTGCCCTGGATATCAACTTTCCATTCCAGTTGTTCTCGTATTTTACGGCAGGAAATCCACCATCTCGGTTATGGTCGGGATTTCACTATTTACGATGATCAGGATCAGTTACGCTTGCTGCGTGATCTGCTCAAAGCGCAGCAGATTTCTGAAAAGGTATTGAAACCCCGGGCGCTAGCGTCCTTCATTGATCGAGCCAAGAATCGTGGTCTGCTGCCGGACTCACTTGATGAGCTACGTTCGGATGAGCAACTTCTGGCGGAATTGTATGCCCAGTATCAACGGAAGCTGAAGGCTGCCAATGCGGTTGATTTTGGTGATCTATTGTTACTGACGGTGCGCTTGTTTGAAGAACATTCAGCAGTTCGCCAACGCTGGCAAGAGCGATTTTCCCACCTACTGATTGATGAATTTCAGGATACCAATCGAGTTCAGTATCGGCTGATGCAATTATTGATGGGAGCGGAAACAAATCTTTGTGTTGTTGGTGA
>JAOZLQ010000050.1:10268-13632 GCA_029934755.1 Desulfuromusa sp.
TTTGTTGCCGGGGAAGTTGGTCGGCTGCAAAGTCAGGGCTTCGGTTTACGTGATATCGCGGTCTTTTATAGAACCAATGCTCAGTCGCGTGCTATTGAAGAGGCTTTGCGTGGCAATCGAATCCCCTATGTCATGTTTGGTGGAGTGAAGTTCTACTCCCGTTTGGAAGTTAAGGATGCCCTCTCTTACTTGCGTGTATTGGTGAACCCGAATGATTCTCTGGCGGTTCGACGTATTATTAACGTTCCGGCTCGGGGAATTGGCAACACAACAGTTGAGCGAATTGCTGCATTTGAAACTGAATCGGTTGGTTTTCTTTCTGCTTGTCGATTAGCGTTGGAACGCAATGCTTTAAAGGGTGCCGCAGCCAAGAAAGTAGCAACTTTTCTGGCGATGATCGATGATTTTACTGTGCGGTTGGAGCGGGTTCCTTATCCGCAATTGATGGCAGAATTGATCGATGCCAGTGGTTATGGCCCTCTCCTCAGAGAAGAGGCTGATGGGGCGTTGACCAGTGATGGTCGCCAGGAAGCAAAAGGGCGACTGGAAAATCTGGAACAACTTCTTGCCGGGATGGAAGAGCATGCTGCCGTTGCTGGATCTGTCCATGATTATCTGGAGCAGATTGCCTTAATTACTGATCTCGATAAATATGATGCGACGCAGCAACGAGTCACTCTGATGACACTCCACTCTGCCAAGGGGCTGGAATTTCCGGTGGTCTTTATGACCGGAATGGAAGAGGGGCTGTTTCCCCATTCCCGTTCCGGCGATATGGGGGAGGATCTTGCCGAGGAACGGCGACTCTGTTATGTCGGTATGACGCGAGCGATGCAGAAGCTGTACCTGTCCCACGCTCGGCGCCGCAGGGTTTATGGAACTTATCAGTTTAATCCACCTAGCCGTTTTCTGGCCGAAATCCCGCAGGAATTGCTGACCGATTTTAACCCAGATGTGATCGTGACAGAGATCCCGGCAAAGGAACATAATCTAGCGGGTTTAGCGGATCTGGTTGCTGAGAATGAAACGATTTTCCCCGCAGAGAATCAGGTTACCATCACGCAGCGTAAGAAACCGAGTCAAGAAGCTGCTGCTGAGGATACAAATGGTCTGCGGTTGGGAATACGGGTACGGCATGTCAAGTTTGGAGTGGGTACTGTGCGGCGTTTGGAGGGGAGTGGCGATAAGCAGAAGGTGACCATTTATTTCAACTCGGTTGGGTCAAAAAAACTGTTGTTGAAATTTGCTGGTCTGATGCCGGTTTAAGAAACTTATGATAGAGACAGAGAAACAATTTACTCTACTGCTGGTGGATGACAATCCAACCAATGTCTTGTTGCTGGTCAAGATCATTGAACTGGATCTGCCTGGGGTGAGAGTATTGACAGCTTCCTCTGCTATGAAAGGGTTGGAGCTGGCTGATCAAGAACAGATTGATGGTGCTTTTATTGATGTGCAAATGCCGCAGATAAGCGGTCTTGATATGTGCCGTCAGCTACGAGCAAGGCCACGGACCGCCTCAATTCCGTTGGTTTTGATGACCGCACACATTGCTTCACCGGCAATGCGTGCTGAAGGGCTTGAGGTTGGGGCTTACGACTTTATTTCCCAACCGATCAGCAATGTTGAGATGTTGGCACGGATTAAAGTAATGCTTCGGTTGTGTGAAGGTGAACAACGCTCAGTTGAGAATAAACAGCAATTGCAACAACAGTTGACGGAGTATGCTGACCGCTTGCGTTGGATCAGTGGCCTGTTGATCTCTGGTAATGGCTCTCTGGCAGCGCTGGATCAACAATTGCTTCACCATCTCGCAAATGATTTGCCTGATCCTGCAAATATAGATGAAAAACTGTTTTTTGAAAAACTGGTGACCGAATTTCCATTGCCTTGGCGGCGGACACTGTTAAAATTATCCCTGTTTGACAGTATCCCGGTTTCTCTGGCAAAGACGTTAAGTGAGATTGGAGATGTGGAGGCGGTTTTTGATTATTTGAGTCGCCATCAGCTTGCTTTAATGGAAATACTTGATGGGGAGCGCTATTTGCTTCTTAGGCCAGAGATCAGGGGGCTATTACGCGAGAGAGCAAAACAATATCTTACTGAGGATGAGCGCCAGCAGGTGTGTGTGATCGGTGCTGACTGGTATCGGCAGAAAAATGATTTTTCTGCCGCTCTCGGACTTTTGATTTCTGCTGAGCAGTACCCTGTTGTTTCACAATTACTCAGTCAAGTTGGTTTAACTCTCCTGAATAAAAACTATTCTTCCCATATATCTCCATTAATCAACCGAATTCCGGAAACTGTTATTGTAACTTGTGGTTGGTTAAGTTTGTTCAAAGGTATTAATTCTCTGCAACAAGCATCAATTGATACTGATGACTGGCTCACATTGGCATATCAATATTTCCACGCAAATGGTGATGATCGTGGGCTGTTGTTAACACTAACCCAGCAGGTTTATTATGTGGTTTTGTGTGGTAGGTCTTTTGATCGTGGGTTACAACGTTTAGAATTATTCAGAAGTTTGGTTTCTGAGCAGCTTGCTATCGTTAAACCTATTGAACGCCTCAAGATCTCCTATGCTTTAGGTTTGGCTGAACTGTTTTTCACTGGTGATCTGAAAGCTGTAGAGAAAATTCTGGCGACGAGTTTGGCTGAAGCTCAGCAGTTGCAATTATTGGAACAACAGGTGGATTTAAATCTACTGCGTTCTTTGTACGCTTTACAACAGGGGCGCTACTTGGTTGCGCGGGCTGCTTTGGAGCAAGGTCTAACTTTAAGCGCTGAATGGAGTCAATCGGTTTCTAACCAGTTTTTTCAGGTTGTCGCTTGTAGTTTGCTGCATGCCTCCGGTCAATTGGACGGATTGCAACAGCAGAGGAAGATGCTGACAGATTGTTGTGATCATGATATCCAGAAGGATACGGGTATTTCTGCCTTACTTGGTTATTATGCAGCAGGTTTGCTTTTAGCCCGCGGTGAACAGCAGCGGGCGTTAGAAACGATTGATATCTCCCTGTTGGATGGGCAGGCTGCAAATAATTTACAGATTCAAAATCGGTTGTTGCAATTCAGGGGATGGCTGAGGGCATTATCCAATCAAGATGCTGAATCGCTGTCTGATCTTGAAGCGGGGTTACGGCTAAGTGAACAAGCGGGAGGAGCTCTCTATCAGATAGAGAATCTGCTAATTGCTGGGGCGACCTGCTTTGCTTTGCAACGCTTTGATCAGGCTGCTAAATATCTTACTGATGCTCTTGCTGAATCTAATCAGCATAAAGAGGAACGATATCGTACTGGTCTTTATGCTTGGTTGGCAGTGGTGCAAAAACAACGCGGGGATTCAGTGGGGGCGGTTGAA
>JAOZLQ010000051.1:0-11046 GCA_029934755.1 Desulfuromusa sp.
AACTTCTGCTTCGGCACACCATTCTACACCGGGAGTTTCATCACTCGGAGTCAATTCACCAGAAGCGTAGTGTGCAGAAAAACAGAAAATAAGTGTCGCGGGAAAAGAAACTTTGGACCAGACAACTGCTAACTTTGCATGACTGATCGTCACCCCAGCCTCTTCTAGCACTTCGCGGCAGAGGGCAAAAACAAGACCTTCTCCCTCTTCAACTCTCCCCTGCGGTATTTCCCACCCCCGAATATGATGCTTCACCAGAAGAATCTGATTTTGCACATTACGAATCAGGCAACTAACAACCAAAATATGTTTCGGTTGTGTCGTCAATTAATTTCTCCATTTTCAAGTTTAGTAACCTCAGCGCGACTTTGAAAATGAACCTCCAAATCCTCTCTTGGCAATAAAACCCAAAGGCGACCGTCCTGCTTCATTTTCCCCGCAATTTTTCCAGCGTCATTCCCCATTCCCCAGAAAAAATCGGCTCGAACCTGCCCCTTTATAGCGCCACCGGTATCTTGGGCAACCATCAATTGCTTCAAGGGAAAATCCGTTCCAGGAAAAGTCGTGGATAGAAATACTGGAGCTCCAAGCGGAATAGTGCGTGGATCAACAGCAAGGCTACGTAATGGAGTCAGGGGAATCCCCAAGGCACCAGGGGGTGATTGGATATCAGCGGCTAATGTTCTGAAAAACACATAACTTGGATTTTCAGCCAGTAGCTGCTTGCCAGCTTCCGGATGCTGTTCAACCCAACGCATGATATTCTGCATCGACATCTGGTCTCGGGTCATTGCATTGCGTTCCAACAATAACTTACCAATTGATCGATACGGATGACCATTCTGATTCTCATAGCCAACCATCACCCGTTCACCATTTGGCAAGCGAATTCGTCCAGAACCTTGGATATGAAGAAAAAACAATTCTACCGGATCTGCCACCCAGAATATTTCTTCCCCATCAAGGGGATTTTGACCATTATCAATTTCACTACGTTCAAAGTACGGCACCACACGATGACCGACAATACGGCCTCTCAAACGATAATTGCTCAATTCTGGATAAAGTATACTTAAATCAATAATCAATAGATCTTTTGGTTGCTGGTAGAGCGGATACTGGTATTTTTCCGTTTTTACCCGACTCCCTGCTAACTCTGGACCATAATAACCCGTAATCAAACCATCCTGGCTGCCATCGGGATTACGGACCTGAAACGGCTGGAAAAACAGTTCAAAAAAATCGCGGGCATTCTTCTCCTCAACAGAGGAAATCATCGCTGCCTCGGCACAGACTCGCTGCCATTGTTCACGCTTGCCAATAGCCCGACAACTTTTCTGAAAAGCATCCAGTGCAGCAGCTGGACGATCTAACAACCAGCCATCAACCTGATCCCAAGGTACTGCCTTTAAAGGTTCAACCTTAACAACGGGCGGAGGAATTTCAACTGGAGGTTTATCGATCTGCGGGGGCTTGCTCACGCAACCAGCAAGAAGAAGTATCAAACAACTAATAAGGAGATTTTTTTTCATATTTTTTGTTCCAAATGATTATCTAGGTACAATTCTAAGATCAATCCCCATCGTATAACTGCCGCCATCACAGCATATCGACTGGATCAACATCAATGTGCATAGTAACCTGTCGGGGCAATCGCTTGATCTCGCCATCAAGCTGATTCAGCAGATATCTGAGTGCAGGTCGAGCAGGTGCTTTCAGCAAAATTTGATAACGACTTTTACCACGCAGTCGCGCCAGCGGACAAGGGCTGGGACCGAGAACTTCGACCGATTCGGCAATACGGGTCAGGTAATTACCCATCTGGGAAGCAGCAATTTGAACTTGATGATTGTTATTGCCAGAAAAAACTAAATTAACAAGATGACCACAAGGAGGGTAGCCAAGCTCCCGCCTGAAGGGGAGTTCCTGCTGATAAAAAGAATGGTAATTCTGTTCGGAAGCACAAGTTAATGCATAATGTTCGGGATTATATGACTGAATATAAACCTTACCACCACCACTAGCTCGTCCGGCCCGACCAGCAACCTGGGTAAATAAGGAAAAGCTACGCTCACCCGAACGGAAATCGGGGAAATTAAGGGTACTATCGGCACCTAACACGCCAACCAGAGTAACCCCAGGAAAATCGTGCCCTTTTGCGATCATCTGAGTACCAACTAGAATATCAATTTTACGCGCCAGCATTTCAGTCATTATTTTCTGATGCGCCCCCTTACGGCTGGTCGTATCCCGATCCATACGAGCAATTCTGGCAGATGGAAACAGAATTCCCAACTCCTGTTCCAGCCTCTCAGTTCCGGCACCTTGTGGTTCAATATTCAAACCTTGACACTTGGGACAGCATTCTGGAACAGAATCAACATGATCACAGTAATGACAACGCAAGTGATTACTCTGCTGATGATAGGTCAAAGTAATTTCACAATTAGGGCAATGAAAACTTTCACCACAATCGGCACATAATATAAACGGGGCAAAACCACGACGATTCAGCAACAGTAAAACCTGTTCACGTTGTTCCAAAGCCTGCTGAATTGCCTCTATTAAAACATTGGACAATTCACCATCAACTACCTGCTCCTTCAAATCAACGAGTTCAACTAGCGGTAAATCACCGGCATGGACACGTCTATCCAGCGTTAATCTTGTTAATGCACCTAGTTCACTACGATAGTAACTGGCAAAGGAGGGGGTAGCACTACCCAGCAAAACCGGGCAATTCTGTTGTTGTCCCCGAACCAAGGCCAGGTCACGCGCATGATAACGAAACCCCTCCCCTTGCTTATAACTTGACTCATGTTCTTCATCGACCACGATAAGACCAAGATTTTGCAATGGGGCGAAGATAGCTGAACGTGCACCAATAACAATCTGAACCTGATTGCGTACTATTTCCCGCCACGCATCATAACGCTCACCAGCAGAGAGGCCACTATGCAATACAGCAATTCTGACACCCTTTTCTTCAAATCGAGCCCTGAATCTAGCCACCAGTTGGGGAGTGAGTGATATCTCAGGCACAAGGATTAATGCTTGTCGATTAGCTATCAAACATTGGTCGACAACCTGCAAATAGACTTCTGTCTTACCGCTCCCTGTCACACCATGAAGAAGAAACCCAGAAAAACAACACTGCTTAATTGATGGTATAATTCCATCAATCGCCTTGCTTTGTGCCATATTGAGGGTCAGGCATTTATCATCAATTATTTTTTCAGTCAAAAAAGGATCACGTATCAGTTCCTGTTCACCCATACTTAAAGCGCCTATTTCAACCAACCGTTTCAGTGCAGCATGAGGAGCAGAAAAATGTTCACGAATTTGGCTAAGACCAGCAACACCCAACTGGACAATAAACTGTAACAGTTCCTGTTGCGTTTTACCGCGGGGCTGAATATCTTGATTCAGCGGTTTGTAGAGAGGTTCTTTCAGAATTTTTGTTGTCGATTTTTCGCTACCGAGGCCTGCCGGGAGGGCCGAACGGATCACCTGCCCGATCGGGTGGCAGTAGTAATCTGCAGCCCAACGAAGTAATTTGATTAACTCAGGAGTTAACAGCGGTTCTTCGTCAAGCGGCGCTATAATATCTTTTAAATCTTTAGCCTGACCCCTTCTTATCCTGAGGACAAAAGCATTTATTGTTCTCCTTCCGAATGGAACCTTGACCCGAATTCCCACCTGAACAGAATCAATCAGGCATTCAGGAATCCGGTAAGAGAACAACTGCTTAAGTGGAACATTAACAGCAATATCGGCGATCAGATCAGACAAAATATTTCTCGATTATCCAGATAATTCACGGAAATCCTCCCGCTACAAGCGCAACAAGGAAAACCTATGGCAGATTATCCCAACAGCGTGGTTATCCGCTCACTTCTGATAACCAAGAAACTCCAACAAATGATTGATCTCTTTCATCAATTCGAAGAAATGCTCACCCGATAAACTCTGCGCACCATCACAAAGAGCCAAAGCGGGATTAGGATGCACCTCCATCATCACCCCATGAGCTCCGACAACTAGTGCGGCCTTACTCATAATCGGCACCAACATCCGTTTACCCGTTGCATGACTTGGATCAACGATGATTGGTAAGTGGCTCATCTCGCGAATCAATGGGACAACAGACAGATCCAGAGTATTTCGGGTTGTTTTTTCAAAGGTACGTATTCCGCGCTCACAGAGGACAACGTTGGGGTTCCCTTCAGCCAGAATATATTCTGCTGCCGCCAAGAATTCTTCGATTGTCGCACTCATGCCACGCTTAAGCAAAACCGGATGTTTGATTTTGCCAACCTCCTTAAGCAAATCGAAGTTTTGCATATTGCGTGCTCCAATCTGCAACATATCTGCATGTTGACAAACGGTATCCAACTGCTCAATTCGCATCACTTCGGTCACCACTGGCAATCCCTGCGATTCACCAGCTTGCTGCAGATATTTCAAGCCTTCGACCCCAAGCCCTTGAAAAGAATGGGGTCCGGTACGTGGTTTAAATGCCCCGCCACGCAACATTTGACCACCACCAGCCTTGACTTCTTTGGCCGCAACCAACATTTGTTCTTCTGATTCAATCGAGCAAGGTCCGGCAATAATTACCGGTTTCTGACCATCACCAAATTTAACTCCAGAAACATCAATAACAGAAGGTTCAGGATGAAAATCACGAGACGCTATTTTGTAAGGCTTGCTGACGTGAATGGTTTCACGCACTCCCGGCAGGGTACGGATAGTAGAATCATCGACATAGCCTTGATTGCCGAGTACACCGATAGCAGTTCTTAAACTTCCAGGAATAGGTTCGGCAGTCAGACCCATCGATTCGACTGCAGCGATAACCTGATCGACATGTTCTTTAGTTGCATGATGATGCATTACAATAAGCATAAAAGCTCCTTAGTCGTAAAAATTGCAGATAATCAGTGTTATTTACCTGTAAACCAGTTAGCAGAGGTCAGCCCCCCGCTGCCTTAAATAAAGTTCAATCCGTTCCAGTGCCGTAACAATTTCAGCGAGTGGACGAGTATAAGAAAAGCGTAAAAATCCTTCAGCTCCTTCTCCAAAATCAATACCAGGAGTCACAGCAACTCCTGTTTTCTCAAGTATATCAAGGGCCAGTCTTTGAGAGTTGGAATCAATATGTCGCGCATCAGCTAGAACGTAAAATGCTCCCTTGGGTTCAAAATGAACCCCAAACCCAAGATCACGCAGGCGTGAAATCATTTTTTTACGGCGTTTATCGTAAACGTTGCGCATATCAGTAACATCATCCTGACATTGCTGCAAAGCCGCGATACCACCGCGCTGAACAAAATGGTTGGCACAAATCAAAAAATTCTGATGTAGGGTTTGCAGGGTACGCATACAGGATAATGGTGAAATCAAGTATCCTAACCGCCATCCGGTCATTGCGTAGGCCTTAGAAAAACCACCTAGAACAAAAGCATTTTGAGTAAATTCCAAAATACAACGTTCATCGCCCTGGTAGGTCAATCCATGGTAAATCTCATCTGAAATAATCGGGATGGACAGATCAGCCAGAGCTTCCATTTCCCGGCTAGACAGAATTGATCCAGCGGGGTTAGAAGGAGAGTTGATCAACAAACCACGTGTTTTCGGCGTAATTAATGCCTTAACTTGTTCAGGTCGAGGCTGAAAACCATCCTTCGCATCAGTCTTCAACAAAACCGGATGTCCGCCGGAAAACTTAACAAACCCCGGATAACAAGCATAGCTGGGATCGGTTAGAATCAGTTCATCGCCGTCATCCAGAATTGTGGAGAAAAGCAGTAACATCAACGGACTAGTCCCCGAAGAAACCATCACCTGCTCAGGAACAATCTCGACACCATAACAATCAAGGTAATGGCGACAGATTTCTTGGCGTAGTTCCAGCAATCCAAGGGAATGGGTATAGGAAGTCGCCCCATCTGCCAAAGCCTGACCGGTCGCTGCCAGAATGGCCGGAGGTGTTTTGAAATCAGGCTCGCCGAGACAGAGATAGATAATTTCTTGTCCTTCTGCCTCCAGTTCCTTGGCCCGCTCCATAAGCTCCATCGCCAGAAAAGGTTCGACTTGTTTGGCACGGTTTGAAATTGGTATCTGCATATTTATTATTCCTCAGCATGATGTAACCACTTAGATTAATCCTCGCCCTAATTGATTGCAACCATTTTGCCCAAAAGTGCCAAGGAGATTTGATTGCAATAAACCGGAACTGCAGTGTATAAATTGCGCTGAGAATGAAATATCCAAGGGGAAATTATCCAGATGGAACAATTCTTAAAAAAAGTCCCGTTATTATTTTTTTGTGCAATCATTCCTACGCTAGCGATTGCGGTGGACAATACCCCCCAGATCGATCCGGTGCTGGAACTGATCCATACACTCGGTTGTAAAGGTTGCCACATGATCAGTGGTGAAGGAGGATCTCTGGCTCCAGATCTCACCCAGATAGGCAGTCGGTTAACAGCAATCCAGATTGAGGCACAATTGACCACTGGCACAGCATCCCAGGGAAAATCATTTATGCCAAGCTACAATTCGCTGTCCATAAATGAATTAAAACAAATGGGTAAATATCTCTACAACCTCCGCTAAATCTAATTGAAAAGAAGAAATCATGTCCCAACGCATGACCCTGATTACGTCTCCAGTATTTATTCCCGAAGCACGTTTAAAAGATGCCGGTAGTCTTGCTGCGCTGTTTGATAACAATAACCCCCTGTCACTTGAAATTGGTTGCGGTATTGGTGACTTTATTGTCCAGATTGCCGAACGTCATCCGGATCAAAATTTTATTGCTATTGATATTTTCAATCAGGGCTGCCGCCAGACATGCAGCCGTATTGAACGTTCTGGCCTTACCAATATTTTAATGATGCGAATTGAAGCGCGCTACCTGATGTATCACTATCTCGGAAAAGATAGCCTGCAGGCGATCTATATCAACTGCCCTGATCCCTGGCCAAAAGAACGGCAACGGAAACGGAGATTGCTGAATAAAGATTTTCTTGATCTTGCCCTTTATTGTTTACAGGATCATGGTGAACTTAATTTTTGTACCGATTTTACTGATTATGGCGAATCCGCGGCGGAACTCCTGAGTCAGGATGAACGGTTTGAAAACCGTGCTGCAACTCCCTATACCCATGATCTCGGCAACTATCCTATCTCAAAATATATGCAACGATTCCTTGATTTGGATCAGCCGATCTTTCTCTGCCGTTATTACAAAAAAACCAGACTCCAAGTTGCAGCTCCGAATTTAAGCAAAGGATTCCGACTTCGCTGGGCAAAGGAGAACCATTGAACTGGTTGACCGAAGACCTGCCTGGTATCGGTGGAGTTTACAAACAAAATTCCGAGGATTTTCAAGTCGAAGAGATTCCGCTTTACCCTTGTTCCGGTGAAGGTGAACATCTCTACTTATGGATTGAGAAATCTGGGATCACCACACATGAATTACTAACGCAGCTCACTCGGGGGCTGAAGTTGAAGGACCGCGACATTGGTTATGCCGGGCTGAAAGATGCCCGAGCCCTGACCAGACAAACTGTGTCTATCCCATTGAATAAACTTGATCAAATAGAACGGCTAACCCTGAGCAAAGCAAAGATACTGGGCATGGAGCGTCATAGCAATAAGCTACGTCTCGGCCATCTTGCTGGTAACCGCTTCGTTATCACTCTGCGCAAAACCCATTTAGAGGCTCTATCACGCACCAAAGCTATCCTGACACAATTACAACAACGTGGTGTTCCCAATTTTTTTGGTGAACAGCGCTATGGAATTCTGGGGAATTCAGCACAACTTGGACTACTTTTTATACAAAAAGATTTTGCCCAGTTTTGTCAGGAATTTATCGGTGATCCGCAATTAATCCGTGATCGAGACTGGCAAAAAGCAGCTGAACATTATCGACAAGATCAGATCCAACCCGCTCTCAACAGTTTACCCAATAAGATGCACGATGAGAGGCGACTTCTCCGCATGTTACTCGATGGAAAATCTCACCAGGTTGCTGCCTCTGCATTACCGCGCAATCTATTAAGACTTTTCCTCTCCGCCGCACAATCACAATTTTTCGATCAGCTACTCAAACAACGACTCGCCAGTTTTGATCAGCTTGTTGATGGTGATATTGCCATCAAACATGCCAACGGTGCATATTTCCGAGTGGAGCGTGCAGCAAATGAGCAATCCCGTGTCGATAGTTTTGAGATCAGTCCATCTGCACCACTGTTTGGCAGCAAAGTCATTCTCGCCACGGGTAAAATCGGACAAACAGAAATAGCACTATTGGAAAAATCGGGATTAACTCCTGGCAGCTGGAAACTTTCTCGGGGCTTAACAATGCCCGGTGAACGCCGTTCCTTACGAGCCCAACTAAGAGAAGTAAAAATAATCAATCAGAGAGATGGCTGTTTAACCCTCGGCTTCACTTTACCCCGGGGCAGTTATGCCACCAGTGTTCTAAGAGAACTAATTAAAAATCCTTCCGGCACATAAACAATCTAGAGACATTTCATTTCACAATAAAACTTAACCAATAGAGCCATCCCCTTACACAAACAAAAAAAAATACACTGGTTATATTTGACAATAATAGAACAGCATTCTATAATTATTGTTGTCGGGAAAAAACTCTGTTTAAGCATCTCTATACTGCTTGACAGTGGCTCTCCCCAAAGCTAGAATCAACGCCATTATATATAAAAAAAACACAAGAAGGGTACAAAGAGCTATGGTCAAAAAAGATAAATCAGAATATATCATTCAGGCAGTTTCTCACGCCCTCGACCTGCTCGAGCAATTTCATGATGATGTCGATGAACTTGGTGTAACTGAACTGAGCAAACGACTGAAACTACATAAAAACAATGTGTTCCGGTTGCTCGCAACCCTTGAATCACGCGGTTATATTGAACAGAATAAGGCAACTGAAAATTATCGGCTTGGCCTTAAAGCTCTGGAACTTGGACAAACCTTTATCAAGCAAATGGGTCTATTACGCCAAGCGAAACCAATCCTTGAGCAGATTGTAGAGGAAAGCAACGAAACAGCGTATGTTGCAATCTACAAGGAAAACCACATTGTTTATCTCGATGTCGTTGAAACCAATCTTACCGTCCGGGTTGTTTCCCGGGTTGGCTCTAGACTACCTGCATATTGTACAGCATCAGGCAAGGTCCATATGGCGCATATGACGGAAGAAGAGTTAGAAGCATTGCTGAACGAAGTAAAACTCATTCCGCATACTCCAACAACTATTACTTCCCCTGAAGAGATAAATGCTGAACTGGCCAAAGTTCGTGAGCAGGGCTATGCCTTTGATGATGAAGAACTTGATCTTGGAGTTCGCTGTATTGCAGCACCAATTCGCGACTACACCCGTCGCATTGTTGGTGCTATCAGTATTTCTGGTCCAACCATGCGGGTCAGTAATGCTCGTACGGAAAGTGAACTGGTGCCGTTGGCATTAAAAGCATCAGCAGAGCTGTCAACCCGTCTCGGCTACCCCAAGTAATTCATATACCTTTCGCATTCAGCAAGGCTCCTCACTGAGGAGCCTTTTTTGATTCAATGGAGATTGATGTCCAGTGGAATGGTTTGATCGGAAAATAGATCTAGCTCACACTGAAGGGGTTTCTCACCCCGAGAACCTCCCCTTTTTCCTATCCCCAGAAAAACCAAACGGACAAGCCGTTCTGCTCATTCACGGCTTTGGTGCCAGTCCCCGAGAAATGTTCCCTTTAGGAGAATTTCTCCGTAAACATGACTTTACCGTTTATGGAGTCCGCCTTCCCGGTCATGGCACCAGCCCCGAAGATCTAGCGACCCGCAGTGCTGAAGAGTGGCTGACCACCATTGAGCACGGATATCAATCCCTTCTTGCAATGAATTTTGAAGTCAGTGTTGCAGGGCTCAGTACCGGGGCATTATTAACTTTAAAGTTGGCGCAACAACATCCCCTGAAAAAACTGATTTTGCTCTCACCTTTTTTGCAACTGCACCATTTTCTCGCTCCATTTGCCGGGTTGCTGAGCTATCTGATTCCTTATCAAAAAAAGGACATTTCTGCGGTTGAACAACCTTTTTATTATCAGCAACGCCCCCTCAAGGGAATTGCCCAGATTAACAGATTATGTAAACAGCTACGTGGTAGGCTGGATTCAATAACGACACCCAGCCTGATTCTCACTTCGACCGGTGATGCCACCATAGCCAAAGGCACAGCAGCAAAAATACATCAACAACTTGGTAGCAGTAACAAACAGTTTCATTGTTATGGAGATAATGTTCCTCACGTCTTAACAACAGCCGAAAACCCCCAACAACAAGATGTTCTGCAGCGTTGTGTCAGTTTTCTCAAAGCTTCGGCATGACAAAACACACAAAAACTTTACTTTTTAACAAAATAGAAGCATAATTTCACGAAATGCTAAACAATGAGAGGGGGGAACTCATGAAAAAGCAATATCTAGCAATCCTATTGACACTTCTTTTATTATCAATCGCTCCATCCTATTGCCTGGCAGAACAACAATCTGATCTTGCAGCAATTGTCGCTGCAGAAAAATTTGTGGAAACTCTCGATAAATCTGAATATCTGGTTGCATGGGATCAAACGGGAACAGTCAACCAAAGCTATACCATTCATCCGGACTGGTATAATAAGATCGTTGCGGCACGCCCACATCTCGGGCAAGTGATTGAACGTACACTTGAAAAGCTGAGTCGACATGCCAGGTGGGTTGGGTTACCCGACGGAGATTATTTACGAATTAGTTTTACGACTATATTTCAGTATAAAAAAGATAGCTTAGAAACCGTTGTATTGGTCAAAGAACAAGGGACATGGGTTGTTAGTTCCTACCATCTGCGCTGATTGAATTAAACGTTATCAGCAGATACCAACTGTGGCCATAGAATATCAATTTGTTTCAATGTTTCTGCAACCGAGCCTGAATTATCTATGACGAAATCAGCTTGAGTTAATTTCTGCTGTTGCGGCATCTGCGA
>JAOZLQ010000051.1:11056-13574 GCA_029934755.1 Desulfuromusa sp.
ATTCGTTGTTGCGCAGATGCCGCAGTAAACCTATCTCGCTCCATCAGACGTTTAAGCTGCTCTTCAGGGTCGATTTTAACCACTAGCACCTTATCCACACGCTTTTCTGCTCCAACTTCAAATAACAATGGTGCTTCATAGACAATCAGTGGGATATCAATCCTTTGCTTTAATTCTTGAAGTTGTTCAATCGATTTTTTTGCAATTTCAGGGTGGACGATACGGTTCAACATTGCCCGGACTTTCACATCAGCAAAAACCATCTGCCCCAATTTATCACGATCCAGGTGGCCATCATTTTGGAGAATTTCTGTGCCGAACACCTTAACCATTTTCTTTAACGAAGAGGATCCTGATTCCACCACCTCTCGAGCCAATTGGTCGGCATCCACGACAACGGCACCACGACGAGCCAGTTCTTTTGCGACGGTACTTTTTCCCGAAGCGATATTTCCGGTGATTCCAAGAATTAAAACATTCTCCCCCATATTCACTACTCCCTCTTGACTTTATTGACCGATTGTCGATGATCGTATCATCTATGAATAGATCTGAATACAATTTCCAACGCTGCAAGCTCTGTGGAGAGATCACAGCAAAACCAACTTATAACCTGATCGACAGTACGGTTTATACCTGCCGAAATTGTGATTTTCATTTTCTGAACCACCTCGATAGCAACTCTGAAAAGCTCAGCAAGATAACTCAACTCGATGAAAAATCCAGAAAGTACATAGAATCACGATTTGAAGGAAGCGTTCAATTAGACCCTGAACGGGTAGAACTTGTGCAGAAATATTTTGATCTCTCTCGCTGCAAAACATTGGATATTGGAGCAGGTCTAGGACAATTTCAATTATTATTGCATGCTCAAGGTGCAGAAGCCCAAGGGATTGAGCCAAGCAGCATCCGCAGGGAATATGCGCGAGAAAAATCTAACCTCAATTTGCGTAGTGAGCTAGTTGATAATCATTTCTGGCAGACCGGATTTATCCAGCATTTTGATCTAATTACACTATGGGACGTGATCGAGCACGTTGATTTTCCACGAGAAACACTGGAATCGGCCATCAAACTACTCAAGCCCGGCAGGATGTTATTTCTGGATACACCATCTCGGGAGGTTCTATCTTACCAACTAAGTCAGCAAATTTATCGCTTTGTCCCGGGAAAAATGAGCCTGTTCCTCTCGAGTTTTTATTCAACATCTCCCTATGGGCACAAGCAGATTTTCACCCCACAGCAACTATTCAAACTAGTTGAAAACCTCGGCTTAGAAATAGTTTTCTCCGCCCGGTCATATACAAACAAGTTATTTTCCAACCACAAAATTATCCTCGCTGGGCGTAAAATTTAACCCGGTCAAATCTGCAATTATTCAAACTTGATCTGACAGGCATTGTCAGGTTTAGCTATCTATATAATAACGATTTTCTACCGTTCAAAATGCCTCTGGATATATGCACAACTATTTTGGTAGGACATTTGATCAACGGATCGAGGGAATCTGTTGAATGAGACTTACAGCGGTCACTAATTCTAAGTCTTGAAAGAATATAGAGAAGCAAGCAAACACAATCTGTCTTAGGGGATTTGTCAGATCAAGTGTTAGCCACTACAAAATAGTAAGAATTATGATTTACACATTGGCAATTCCCGAATACTCTATGAAACGGCCATCATCATCTAGGTATATGAATGCCCTCTTCCCTCGTCTGCCGACCACGAAAAATTCCACAAGATCTTTGCCTACACCCTCAATCCTAAATTTATTTCCTTCCGAATCCATGTGGGTGAAAGAACTAGATCCATCTACCTCTGTCAATCCAATTTTATCTAAGAAACGACTGTTCTCAACTTCAATATTATAGATGTATTTTCGTTTTTTTCTTCTGCGTATTCCATCCAATGCACCAATTAAATAAAAGAAACCGGTATATACGAGAATGAACTCTATTTTAGTTAAGCTGTATCCATAAAAAGTAACCCCTGCATACGCGTCCATGTCTCTCAGAATGCTTTCTATGCAGAGAATCAAAATGTATGTGATATAGGCTGAAATAGAGGTAATGCACAACCAGAAAAAAAACTTACTAAAGATCCAGCGCAAAAAACTTATCGGATGCCAGCGGAAAGTTTTTGATGCCGACAAAAAAGGGAGAATAACTGTCGCAAGGAGCAATGCAGGAACAATTAAATAGACAAAGCCTTTCTTGAACTTACGATAAATATCGCGTCCAAAACTAAAACCAAAACCAGCTACGGCAGTCCCAAAAACGGTACTACTGACTCTCGTGACAAGAGAATCCGACATATTCCCTCCCTTATTCACCCATTAAGAAAGATGCGCCCGAATTCTGGCATCAAGTTCTTCTTCATAAAGCTTGCGGTTTTCTGTGTATCTACAAACTATCTGATTATCATCAAGACTGTTGATGTCGAGTGAGGCAGCAATTAAGTCATCACGCAATTCGTCAATTTCCATTTCAAGAATTTTATCTTCCTGTAAGAGTTTCTC
>JAOZLQ010000173.1 GCA_029934755.1 Desulfuromusa sp.
ACCAAAACAGACAGCTTTTGAGATTCGGTTTAATTGGTGGACCTTCTGTCGAGTGTTATGTTAGTGGTTCGTTTAAAAGATAGGTGCTACTATCATTAGAGAATACGAATGACGATTTCAGTAGAAACAATAAATATTATTCATGCTTTGCTCAAGGGCTGTCCTGGGGGCATGGAAACCTCTGAAATTTTGCGGGGGTTACGCAACCGAAGCATTCAGATTAGCTATCTGGAACTGGAGGACTGGTTGCACGACGAGGAGACAGTAAGACAAGCTGATGACGGCGGGTTTTGTTTGTCACACGAGTTCTACGCAACGCGTCTTCAAAAGCGCCGGGTAATTCCGGAGAGTGGTGAATCTTTGGACAGTTTTGATGATGCTTTACTGTGGCCACGTCTGATCGATTATTATATCAATTGTATTAAGGAAGAGGGCAAGAAGGTTTACAGTTACCGACTACACCAAGACAGCAGTTTTGTTTTGTTGGACAAGGAATTAATAAGTACTGGAGAACGATTCGTATCAGTTGACCGTCAAGATAAGTCAGATTTTTTAAAGACAATTTCGAATCGGTCGGTGTTCTATGGATATCCCTTATATTTAGAATGGATTGATAGTCGGAATAGCGACTTTTGCGACTATAAAATTACCCCCGTATTCATCATCCGGCTGGAAATGAAGGAAAACCCGACCTCTGCCATCTTTCAGTTTGCTTCACAGCATGTGCGGTTGAATCCAGAAATTCTTTTCAAGTTGCGATGGAAGGATCGGGCACATTTAGAAAAAGTACTCGATGCCTCGGATGAACAGTACAGCAGTTTTGAAGAACGGGTGGCTTTGGCCGTTGCTGAGTTGTCGGAACTTGGTGTTTTGGAAGAAATCGACCCGTCCCGTATTGTTCGTGCTAAGAACCTCCAGGTGTTGGAAGAGCAGAAGACGGGGGTTTATAACCTCTGTGGTCTATTTTCAACAGGAGCTGATCCTTATAACAAACGTTTGCTTGGAGAACTTCATCAAGTGCGTGAGTTTCCAGTAGAGCAGATTAAGAACTCCAGTTTGGCCTCGCTGTTGCGGACTAAGAAACAGAATTTCGCGAAAACGGTTTCCCCGTCTTCCATTACCTGCATATTCCCTGGGATTGGAGATTCACTTCTCAATGCAGAGCAGTCCACTGCGGTTAAAGAATCCTTTAATTATCCAATAAGCGTGGTAACCGGGCCACCGGGATCTGGCAAGAGTGAGGTAGTTGCATCTTTAGTCATCAATTCTGTGCTGAATGACATGAGCGTGTTGTTTGCAAGCAGGAACAACAAAGCAGTACAAGTGGTGCATGAGCGCTTGGAGGATCTTTCCGGACCTCATGGACTGATTCGTGTAGGGGGTGACCACGACTTGCAGGTTTTGCAGCTTCTGGATCGTATGGAAGCACTCCCTATGAACCATGACGGGTCGTTTGCCTCTTTATGGAGTGTCTGTCAGCAGCTCATGGATGAGTTGGATATTTTGGAAAAAGATATTCGGGAATGGGGAGAACTGATTAATACCTCCACTTTTGCGAATGAATCCTTTGATAGTATGAAACGGCAGTATATGAGAGGTATTGCTGATAGTGAAGAAAAGATCAGTAGCATTGATCTTAATGTTGTTGTTGAAGCCTCCAGATGGCTATCAGCTATTCGTAATGATTATAAACGGGGGGCCAAGATCACCGCATGGTTGAAGTTTAAATTCGGCGCTAAGCGGGGTCGGAAACTGTTGGATCTTCTCAAGCTAGAACTGAAAAAGGCTGAATTGGATGTAGAGAGTGGTTTCCCGGGACATATGAAGGAAGTTGGTCCGTTGCTTCAAGGGATCCTGAATCTCGTTGATTTATTGGAAGCCTTTGGGCTGGTTCAGTCAGCACATGATGCTATCACCAAAGCGGGAAATCTGGATGAAATTCTGGAACAAACTGCAGAAGCACGGTCGAGACTGGCAAAGCAGGTGCCCGTTCTTCTTGAAAAAAAGGTTCGGGAAAATGCTGCTGGGCAGCAACAGGATGATAATGCTGATGACTCACTGGCCAGTTTTAGAGAAAACTATAAAAAGCTGATCAAATCCAAAATGGATGATGAACAGCGGGATGTCAGAGCTACGATACAGGCCCAGACTTTCGGTTCTGTTCTCAGACGGCTTCCGGCCTGGTCGGTCACCAATTTGTCAGTGGGGGGTCGCGTCCCGCTTAAACCAGGTATTTTTGATCTGCTTATTATTGACGAAGCTAGCCAGTGCGATATCGCAAGTTGTATTCCTTTATTGGTCAGGAGCAAGCGAGCCGTAGTTATTGGCGATCCTTTACAACTTTCCCAAATATCTAATATCTCCCTCGTGGCTGAGCAACAGTTTTTGACCGAAAATCAATTGAATCATCCAATGTTTGATCACCTGATTCATTCGCAGAAATCAATCTATGATGCCGCCAGGCATGTTGTTCCCGGACGGTCATACACCTTTCTGTCGAATCATTATCGATGTGCTTCTGAAATCATTGAATTCGCGAACTCGGCGCATTGGTATGACAAGCATCTGGGAGTTTTCACCAATGAAGAAACGTTAAAAAGACCGAATTGGTGGAAAAAAGGAATTATATGGGAGAATGTGGAAAACGGGGTCATAGCAACCGGAAAAAAATATATGCTACCGGATGAGATTGATCGTGCAGTCGCATTGGTTAAGGAATTGGATGCTCGTAACTACGAGGGTACAGTAGGTATTGTATGTCCCTTCCGGGATATGACGGATCGTATTCGAGATGTGATATTCGGTGGTGACATTTCAGCTCACTTTCTCAAAGGAACTAATCTAGAGGTACAGACGGCCCACGGTTTCCAAGGTGACGCTAGGGATGTGATCATCTATGTGATGGGTATTCACCCAGGCATGCCCAGCGGAAAGATTTGGTTTATCTCCGATGAAAACAGCAATCTTTTCAATGTTGCTTTGAGCCGTGCAAAGGCATCATTCATCGTGGTTGGCAGCCGAACCGCTGTGTCAAATTTGCTCCATAAGAAAGAACCTGTTCGATATCTGCGCGATTTTGTTGCGTATGTGGATGGACTGGAAACAAAGGAAGACCAACCCGAGGATACCAGTGGAGATCCTGAGTTTTCCCCCGAACAGTTGTGGGAGGAAAAATTCTATAAGGACGCTTTGAAGCCCGCCTGCCTCAATGTTATCAGCCAATATCGGGTTGGCCCTTATCGTTTAGACTTCGGTCTATTACATCAAGGTCGGAAGCTGGATATTGAAGTGGATGGAGAACGTTGGCATAAGGATGCAGGTGGTAACCGTCTGGAGAGGGATATTGATAGGAATATATATTTGAAAGCGCAGGGGTGGGATGTGATGCGTTTTTGGGTTTATGAACTTAAGGAGGACATGGGAAAATGTCTGAAAAAAATAAAGCAATGGAAGAACTTAAAAAAATGAAGACTGACCAAGAAACAGTTGTTCCTTCGGTTTCGGGAACACAGAGTCCTCGCAGCAGTTTGCCCGCATGGATTTGGTGGGGGCTGGGAATTCTTTTGGGAGTGGTATCGGTATCGGTTTTTGCCGTCCAATATCTATCTGAAAAAGATCTAGCAATAAGAATACAGGAAGTTGATCGGAAAGAGGCCTTGCTCGGAGATTTTCAGAATCAGGAACGGCAATTAACTGTACAGATAGCAGAGCTCAGCATTAAGCAGCCGACATTGCAAAAGGCGGTGGATGAGCTTCAAACTGAACTAAAGGTCGGTTCAACTGTTGTTGCTGAATATCGTATAATCAAAGGCGAAAACGAAATGCTAACCAGTGGGCTTGTTGATCTTAAAGAGAAGTATAAGAGGGCGAAATCTGAATTAGATGTTCTTAAAAAAGACCTTGTTAGTCAAAAGTCAGAGAATGCTGTTCTTCTCAGTGATAATACGAAAAAAACCTCTAAACTAATTACGCTTCGGAAAAAGATTGCCGAAACAGACCAAGTTCTTGAGGAGGCAGAACTACAGCTTGAGCAAAAAAAATTAAAGCTTTCTGCTTTTGATCAAAAAATTCAGCTATCCAAAAAAACAGTAGCAGCTGCAGGGGATCAGGTAAGCCAGGCACAAACAAAATTGCTGGCGCTCGAATCTGATGTTACTGACAAACAGCAGAAATTTGATAAACTGAGTGGTGATGTAATATTGTTAGAGGCCAAAAAGGCAGAGTTAGTGAATATCCCTACTGATTTGCGGAAACTAGAGGCGGGGAAAAAGTCATTACAGCAGAAACTCGATGACCTAAAAAAGGAAACCGTAGTTTATGAATCAATCAAGCAGCAATTGATTTCCTCCAACCGGGATCTGACAAGATTAACTGAACAATTGGCCGTT
>JAOZLQ010000174.1 GCA_029934755.1 Desulfuromusa sp.
GCGGCGTAATTGGACCTTAAGGTGGGGGTCGATGACGGTAAGAGGCTCATCAAACAGAACCGCAGCAACATCGCTACGTACCAGTCCTCGACCGAGAGAAATCTTCTGTTTGGCATCGGCACTTAAGTTCGCGGCCCGCTTATGCAACACATCATCCAGTTCCAACATTTCGGCGACTTCATTGACCCGTTCACGGATTTCTGTTTCGGTCATTTTGCGGTTACGCAGAGGAAAAGCGAGATTGTTGTAAACCGTCATCGTATCGTAGATCACTGGAAACTGAAATACCTGAGCAATATTACGCTCTTGCGGTGAGAGTGTTGTTACATTCTTGCCATCAAATAATACTTCCCCTTGCGATGGTGTCACTAGCCCGGAAATAATATTTAACAGTGTGGTTTTGCCGCATCCAGAAGGACCAAGCAGTGCGTAGGCGTTGCCATCTTCCCAAGAAAGATCCATTTTATGGAGTGCAAAGTCGGACTCCTCGGCTGGTTTGGAGAGGTATGAATGGGCCAGATTATTGAGATCTATTCGAGCCATTATTGTGACCTCTGTTTCAGTTCTGATGAATCTCTACTCGAAGAAGAAACCAGATGACCGTCGAGGTCAAAAACATACAGTTTGGCGGGATCAACATAGACGTGGGCCGGTTTTCCCATCTGATGTTTATGAATTCCCTGTTGCTGGACGATCCATGTTGTATTGTCGTGAATAACGTAGAGATAGGTCTCAGAGCCGCTTATTTCAGCCAGATCGATGGTTGCCTTAAATTCAATTTCGGTAGCAGATTCGCGCTCAAGCTTCAGATGGTTGGCGCGCATGCCAAATTGATAACTGCCCTGGTTCAACTTGCTGAGATGCCCCAGCAGGGGGGTTGGTGGCGTATCTCCAAGATAGAGGCTATCCGAATCAATTCTCCCGGTGACAAAATTCATTGCCGGGTCACTGAACGCCTGAGCAATCCGGGTTGTCTGCGGGTGCTGATAAACCTCAAGGGTCGAGCCAAACTGTTCCAGCCCCCCTTCGTGAAGAACTGCAGTGTTGCCCCCCAAAGCCAATGCTTCAAGTGGCTCGGTTGTGGCGTAGACGACAATTGATTTACGCCGTTTGAAAATCTCACTCATTTCAATGCGTAACTCTTCACGCAGTTTATAGTCAAGGTTGACCAGAGGCTCATCCATCAGTAACAGTTCAGCATCTTTGACCAGCGCCCGGGCAATAGCTGTGCGTTGCTGCTGACCACCTGAGAGTTCCGCTGGTAACCGATCGAGCAACGCTTCAATATGGAGCATTTCGGCAACTTCACGAACTTTCCGGTCAATTTCGGCTGTGGAAACTTTTGCCAGACGTAATGGCGAGGCAATATTCTTATAGACGCTCATTGATGGGTAATTGATAAATTGCTGATAAACCATTGCTACATCACGTTTCCGTATGGATATGCGGGTCAAATCCTGACCATCCATTAAGATTCGTCCTTGAGTTGGTTTGTCTAGTCCAGCCATTAAGCGCATCAAGGTGGTTTTGCCAGATAGAGTCCTGCCAAGCAGAATATTGAAGGTTCCTGGCTCGAATTGGAGTGAAATGTCATTGATGTGACACTCATTTCCGACTAGCTTGGTAATATTTTCTAGGACCATCGACATGAAAAAATCTACCTCACCTTAAATTATTTTTCAGTGGAGCGATCAAGAGAAATACCATTGTCGGCAGTGTGTAATCCGACATCATTTTCCGTGAGTAGGGCTACAAAATGATCTTGTGGGTAGCGGTCGGTGAACAACGCATCAATTTGTTCGATGCTGCCCAAGCGGACCATCGCATTGCGGTCAAACTTTGTGTGATCAGCAACAAGAAAAATCTGCCGGGAATTTTCAATAATTGCTTGTGCTACCCGTACTTCGTGGTAATCAAAGTCCAACAGAGCTCCGTCAGGATCGATACCCGAAATGCCAATGATGCCAAAATTAACTTTAAACTGACGAATAAAATCAATCGTCGCTTCACCGGTAATGCCGCCATCACGTTGCCGAACGACACCACCTGCTATAATGATTTCAAAGCTGGGATTGCTACGCAAAATAGCGGCAACATTTAAATTATTGGTAATGATCTTTAGCCCAGTATGATAAAGCAGGGCTCTGGCCACTTCTTCGGTTGTGGTGCCGATGTTAATGAAGATGGAGGCTCGATCAGGAATATAATTTGCGACCATTTTGGCAATACTGCGTTTTTCTTCCAGGTTCATCACCTGACGGGTCGCGTATTCAACGTTTTCAACGCTTGAAGAGAGGCCAGCACCACCATGATAGCGGGTAAGCAGTTGTTGATCGCAAAGAGTATTAATGTCGCGGCGGATTGTCTGTGGCGTTACATCAAAGTTCTGAGCTAAGGTTTCAATAGAGACAAAACCTTGTTGTTGAACGAGGGTCAGAATTTCCTGTTGCCGCTGATTCATCTTGAATCCACTCTGTCCGGAGGTTATATATTTGGTATAGCAGATATTACTCGATGTGCAAGTATCTATTCAATAGAAACTTTCATAGGTGAACATTTAGAACCTTGAATCCTTTCGGTATTGTTGTAATGCGAGTATTGTTGAAAATCAAAGGAGAATTTCATGAGCGGACATCACATCCTTGCAATTGACCAGGGAACCACCAGTTCACGGGCGATGATTTTTTCTGCGGCGGGCAACTGTGTCGCTGTTGCCCAACAGGAATTTCAACAAATTTTTCCGCATGATGGTTGGGTTGAACATGATCCGGAAGAAATCTGGCAATCGATTCTCAGTGTTTGTCGTCAGGTTCTGCAGCAAGCTAAAGAGGCGGAGATTGATGTGGTTGGGATTGGTATCACCAACCAGCGGGAAACTACCATCGTCTGGGATCGAAACAGTGGTCAACCACTGTACAACGCCATCGTCTGGCAAGATCGTCGCACCGCAGCATTTTGTTCTGAATTGAAATCTGCCGGTAAAGAAGATCAGGTTTCTGAATTAACCGGGTTACTGCTTGATCCTTATTTTTCAGCAACTAAATTACGCTGGATTCTCGACAATGTTGACGGAGCTCAGGCCAAGGCGGATGCCGGGGAGATCGCTTTTGGTACTATCGACAGTTTTATCCTCTGGCGCTTGACCGGCGGGAAGTCACATGCCACAGATGCCACCAATGCGTCACGAACCATGTTATTTAATATCCATTCACAGCAGTGGGATGAATCATTGCTGGATCTATTTCAAATTCCTCCCTCTCTGTTACCAGAGGTTAAAGACTGTAGTGCCGATTTTGGGATGACCGACGCCGATTTGTTTGGCCGTGCCATCCCGATTGGCGGGATAGCTGGGGATCAGCAAGCAGCAGCGATCGGGCAGGCTTGTCTGGAGCCAGGAATGATAAAAAGTACCTATGGAACTGGCTGTTTTGTCTTATTGAATACTGGAAAGGAAGCGTTCCGTTCTAAAAATCGACTATTGACGACTGTTGCTTACAGGATTAATGGGGAAACCAGTTATGCTATCGAAGGTTCTATCTTTGTCGCTGGCGCCGCAATCCAATGGATTCGTGATGGAATCAAATTAATCAACTCTGCTGGAGAGGTTGAAGGACTGGCGCAGGGTTTGGATTCTAACCGGGGTGTTTATATGGTTCCCGCTTTTACCGGATTGGGTGCTCCGCACTGGGATCCAAATGCCCGTGGGGCGATTTTTGGACTGACCCGTGATACTGGGATTGCTGAGATTGCCCGGGCTACTCTGGAGTCGGTCGGTTATCAAACCTATGATCTGATGGAGGCGATGCAGCGGGACAGTGGGACAACGCCAAAAGCTTTACGGGTTGATGGTGGTATGGTTGCCAATAACTGGTTTTTACAATTTCTGGCAGATATTCTGAATGTCCCGGTTGAACGACCCCGGGTGACGGAAACTACAGCTCTGGGTGCAGCTTATCTGGCAGGGGTGCAGCTTGGGTTGTTTGAATCTCTTGCCGATATCCGTGAACATTGGCAGAGAGATGCATTGTTTACCCCTAATCTCGATCAGGATGGACGAAACAGTCTGTTACGTGGTTGGGAAAAGGCCATATCCAGAGTTTTGGAAGGGAATAATTAAAGGGAGAAAGGTTTATGTCTGAGACACCGACAGGTTTATTAAGAGCTGATTTTTCCGGGAAAGTTGTCTTGGTCACAGGCGGGGGCAGCGGTATCGGAGCGGCTATCGCAGAAGCTTTTGGTTGCCATGGCGCCAAAGTCGGGATTCATTATCATCGCAGTGATTCTAGGGTGGTTTCAGCATGTGCGGAAAGAATTGGTGCTGCCGGTGGTGAAGCTTTCTCGCTTCAGGTCGATTTGT
>JAOZLQ010000175.1 GCA_029934755.1 Desulfuromusa sp.
GACAGAGACTCCTTCAACGTGATAGTAAAATCAGGGATTTCAGTCAGCGGTCGGTTTGTTTAATGGGGATAACTATCCATTCTGAAGAGCCCCGGAATCATGTTTACTACCGGCTAACCTTTTTTCTAGAGTCTTGTTGATGGCAATCTCTACCCACAGTTTCTTCCTTTCACACTTTGATCCGTTGGCTCTCTATCTCCATCGCTGTCCAGAGGGATCGGGTTTTCTTGAATCTCTGAATCCCTTGCCAAAAACCGGACGCTATTCCATCAGGTCATTCGTCTTTCTTTCTGGTAGCAACTTTACCATACGATCAAAGTCTGACTCATAGTCCCTATCATCAATAATCCGGAATTTACTGAACTCCTGCTCGGCATGTGTCTTGGCGATCTGTGCGGAGACTTTGCCTGCATCACGCAATACTTCACGGTCATTCAGGGTCAGGAAACCATCCAGTTTGTTAATCCAGTCCTGCATAGTCATGGCAATACGGCGTACAGACTGACCTTCAGCAAAGATCAGATACTGCTCTGCCAGGTTATTTAGTGCGCGCAACTCTTCTGCAATCAGGTAATTCTTGGCAATCCCAATATCTGCTTTACTAATACGTTTACCCTCCCAAGTAGTCAATCCCATGTTCGGCTGATCACTATTCGCTCGCGACTGAATCAGTTCGGCAGCTGTCTGACCATGGATTGCGTAATGAACCTTATTCTGTACTGTGGCAAAAAATTCCCTTGTAAGTTGGTGGCTGGAGTCATAGTCAATGCTGGTGCTATAAATGTCTGTGATTTTCTGGTAAAAACGGCGTTCACTGGTACGAATGTCTTGCAGTCGCTTTGTCAGCTCATCAAAATAATCACGACCGGTTCCTGGGTTTTTCAGCCGCTCATCATCTAACACGAACCCTTTGACTATATATTCCTTCAGTTTATCACTGGCCCACCGTCTAAAGCGCACACCTACCTGGCTCCTGACTCGGTAGCCCAGAGCCAGTACCATATCCAGATTATAGTGGATGACTTCGTATTGCTTACCATCGGTCGCAGTTGTTCGGAAAAACCGAACAACTGAATTTTCATCCAGTTCACCATCTTCAAAAATGTGTTTGATGTGTTCGCTGATGGTTCCCTTGGCCTTACCGAACAACTCTGTAAGCTGCTTCTGGTTTAGCCATAAGGTTTCAGCTTCCAGCATCACATCAATGCGGGTAGTGCCGTCCTCGCTTTGATAAATCAGAAAATCTGACATAATTATTTACTACCCTCACTCTGTACCAATAGGGATGTCTGGGGTCTGACTAAGCCAACCATTTCACCACTCTCAAACAAGCTCCACCCGATCAGTACTGTGAACCTTGAGCTGGCCAATCTTCAATAAGTTTTCCAAAGTCATTTTCCCCTCCAATTACAAAGTTCCTCACCAATGCTAGACAACATAATATTAATTAATGTTATCACTCAGAAATACCATAATGCTTCTACAGTGTATTAATCAATAGTTCATCCAGTTCGATCAAGTGGTTACCCAGGTTAAATTCCCCGTCACTGCCTAAACGTACCCGGTAGAATAACTGTAGGTCTGAACCGTAGACAGAGACTCCTTCAACGTGATAGTAAAATCAGGAATTTCAGTCAGCGGTCGGTTTGTTTAATGGGGATAACTATCCATTCTGAAGAGCCCCGGAATCATGTTTACTACCGGCTAACCTTTTTTCTAGAGTCTTATTGATGGCAATCTATACCTACAGCTTCTTCCTTCCACATTTTGACCCATTGGCTCTCTATCTCCATTTCTGTCCAGATGGTCCGGGCCTGCTTGAATCACTGAATCCCTTGCCAAAAACTGGTCGTTATTCCATTATTCCACTGCACTGGCAGGAGCGTTATCGGCTCCAGAACGGAATCCTTTTTCGCCATGACCAAGATGGCTCAACCAAATTACCCGGCAAACCGCTGACAACACTTGCCCGGATTCTGCAAGAGCGGGCGGTTCCAACATCACCGGAGACACCCTTCCCCGGTGGATTTTTCGGCTATTTTGGTTACGATCTAGCGGCTCAAATTGAAGACCTTCCGCAACAGGCTGTGCGAGATTTACCAGTACCGGATCTGGAGCTGTATTGGATTGATGTCACAGCAGTCTATGACCATCAAACCACCCAACTGACCTTGGCAACACTTGATCCGACGATTGATCTAAAAACCTTCGAGGTCGATATAAAAAAATCACAACAAACATTACCGCAACAAACACTGGAAACCACCCAACAACCTGAAGCGATTATCACTCAAGAAAAGTTTATTTCCATGGTTAATCAGGCCAAGGAATATATTGCTGCCGGCGATATTTATCAGGTCAATCTTTCCTGTCGCTTTGATGGGATGGTGGAAGGTGCTTCAACTGAACTTTATCGTCGCCTGCGCAAGATAAATCCATCACCCTTTTCCTGTTTGTTAAAGTTTCCGGAAATTGAAATCATTTCCAGCTCCCCGGAGCGCCTGGTTTCATTGCAGGATGGCTTAGCTGAAACCAGACCCATTGCAGGAACCCGACCACGCGGATACACTCCACCAGAAGATCAACGACTGGAAGAAGAACTGCTTGGTCATCCAAAAGAACGTGCCGAACATATCATGCTACTTGATCTGGAAAGGAATGATCTCGGCAAAGTTTGTCAGCCCGGAAGTGTCAAAGTTGATGAACTTATGGTGCTGGAACGCTATTCTCATGTCACCCATATCGTCTCCAATGTCCGCGGCAAACTGATGACTGATGGCAGCCCGTTCGACCTGTTGCAGGCAACATTCCCCGGTGGTACCATCACTGGTGTTCCTAAAAAACGTTGCATGGAAATCATTGATGAGCTTGAACCAGTCGGACGCGGTAGCTATACTGGCAGTGCTGGTTATATCAGTGCCTGCGGCAATATGGATCTAAACATTCTGATTCGTAGTTTTCAACGGATTGGCAACCAACTAACTTATCAGACAGGAGCAGGCATTGTTGCCGATTCAATCCCAGAACGTGAATGGCAAGAATGCCTCTATAAAGGGGAAGCAATGCGCACTCTTTTACGTGATTCCATAGGTTAAGCCAATGTTGGTCTGTCTGAATGGAACATTTCTCCCCTATGAAGATGCTGCTATACCGATCAGTGATGGCGGTTTTCTATTTGGCGATACTTTATTCGAAACCCTCAAGGCACAGAGACAAAAGATCCTTCTGCTCTCCCAACATCTTGATCGACTTGAACAATCGGCAAAACTACTCAATTTTCCATGTGATCGACAAAAAATTGAATCCTCTTTTCAACACTTGTCGAACGCACTTAAATTTCCAGCCTCGCGGATCCGTTTAACTCTCAGTCGCGGCAATTTTGCAGGGTTATCATGGCCTGCACCTGAACAAAGTCAGTTTCTTATCACCGCAACCGAATATTCAGAACTCACCGATAAAAAACGACAAATTGGTGCCACCTGCGTCATTGCACCAAACCAACGTACCAATCCGGTTAATCATCTTCCCCAACTGAAACAGGGCAATTACGCTGACTGCCTCTATGCTGCCAATTACGCCCGACTATCTAATGCCGGCGAAGCCTTATTTGTCGATCCATCACAGAATGTTCTAGAAGGCAGTACCAGTAATATCTTTGCAATCATAGACAAACGTCTAGTAACCCCACCACCAGGAACCCTGATTCTTAATGGAATCCTCCGCCAACAAGTTATTAAAGCCGCTGCCGAGCTGGGAATTCTGACCACCGAACGTAATTTACCTGTCGCTGAACTGCATCAAGCCGATGAAGTCTTCCTGACCAACTCACTTATCGACATTTTACCCGTTGCCAGTATCAACGAAAAAGCCATCAACCGTGGTGATTGCTGGAAATCGTTACTTAAAACACTCAGAATGCGGATAGAGACTTGACAAACCGTCCCGGAACAATATAATCGTCGCACCCAAGCCGAAGTGGTGGAATTGGTAGACACGACGGTCTCAAACACCGTTGCTTCACGGCGTGCCGGTTCGATTCCGGCCTTCGGTACCACAACAAAAACAAAGACTTAGCTGAGAAATTGGCTAAGTTTTTTGTTTTATCAGCTTTGTGCTTTCCTCCCATTTGCAACAACTGATTGGCAATTTAATTAATCAAGATAATAGTTGATGTCGATCTGATACTAGGGGCAGGAGATTGAATGACGTCTCTTGATCTGCTGGTTAGCCACGAAAGAACAAATAGGTATTGTGTCCCCAAAATGCGGTCATGACAAAACAATTTGAGCTGCTCGCCCCCGGTGGCGATATGGAATCAATAAAGG
>JAOZLQ010000052.1:0-10528 GCA_029934755.1 Desulfuromusa sp.
ATCTTAGTGACTAACGATGATGGTGTTCGCTCCCCTGGTTTGCGTTCTCTTGCTGCAAAATTAAGTGAGTTGGGGCAGGTTGTGGTTGTTGCACCAGATCGTAATCGCAGTGCTATTGGACACGCACTTACTTTGGATCGACCATTGCGGGCTGAAGAGATTAAGCCGCAAATTTTTGCTGTGGATGGAACTCCCACTGATTGTGTTAACCTCGCAATTCACGGTTTGCTATCGCAGCAACCTGATCTGGTAGTTTCAGGGATCAATCGAGGGAGCAATATGGGTGATGATATCACATATTCCGGAACGGTTTGTGCTGCGCTGGAAGCAACTTTAATGGGGTTGCCATCTTTTGCCGTTTCTTTGGATACTGAACATTTTACGGATGAAAACCTTAACTTAGCGACTACATTTTCAAAAAAACTTGCTGAAATGATTATTAAAAATGGTTTGCCGAAAGAGACATTTTTAAATGTTAATATCCCCTCGGGATCATGCAATGGTGCTCAATTAACTCGTCAAGGAAAACGTCACTACGGTGAATCGGTGATTTCTAAACAGGATCCCAGAGGGCGTAAATATTATTGGATTGGTGGGTCTGAGATTGGTTTCGAGGATATTCCAGGAAGCGATTGTAATGCCTTGCAACAAGGCTTGATATCAGTTACCCCTCTGCACACAAATATGACCAATAATAGTGTATTTGCAGCGCTGGAAGGTTGGTCATTTCCTAGTATGATGGGCGATACCTGATGGATTATTCAGTTGCCCGACGGCGAATGGTAGAGCAGCAGATTGCAGCACGGGGTGTCACAGATAAGCGTGTGCTTGAGGCCATGTCGACTGTCCCGCGACATTTATTTGTCGAAGCTGGATTGCAGAGTCATGCCTACGGTGATGCATCGTTGCCGATTGGTGAAAAACAGACAATTTCTCAACCGTATATGGTCGCGTCTATGACTGCTGCCCTTGAACTTCAAGGGGATGAACGGATTCTTGAAATTGGCACTGGATCTGGTTATCAAACTGCAGTTTTGTCCAGGTTGGTAAAGCGGGTCTATTCTGTAGAGCGGATAGCCGTTCTCGCTGGACGTGCCCGAAAAATTCTTGATCAATTACAAATGAGCAATATTAATATTAAAATTGGCGATGGGACAATCGGTTGGCAAGATCAGGCGCCTTTTGCGGGTATCCTTGTTGCGGCAGGATCTCCCGATGTGCCAACAAAGTATCTGGACCAATTAGCTGTCGGTGGAAAACTGGTGTTGCCAGTAGGAGATCAAAATCAGCAGATTTTGACCCGGATCATTCGTCAGGAAAATGGTGGTTTCAAGCGGGAGCAATTAATGGGATGCCGCTTTGTTCCATTGATCGGCGAACAGGGTTGGTCGTTGGAGTCTATCAGCTGATGTTGTAAAACTGGTTGAATATTATGAAAATCTTCCGTCGATTATATGATTGGGTTCTTTCCTGGGCCGAAACCCCTTATGGGGTACCTGCTCTGGGTCTGCTGGCTTTTGCTGAGGCCAGCTTTTTTCCAATCCCTCCCGATGTACTTCTTATGGCACTTGCTTTAGCCATGCCTTTGAAATCATACCGTTTTGCTCTGATCGCTTCGATTGGTTCTGTTACTGGTGGTGTCCTTGGTTATTTTATCGGATGGGGTTTGTGGGATGCCGTCGGTCCCTATTTTTATCAATATATTCCCGGTGTGACTGTTGCAGGATTTGAACAGGTCGGCGGTTTATTTGAACAATATGACTTCTGGATCATTTTTGCTGCTGGATTTACCCCGATCCCTTATAAAATCTTTACTATTGCTGCTGGTGTTTTTAATGTTAATTTTCCTATTTTTATTCTGGCTTCCCTTGTTGGGCGCAGCTTGCGTTTTTTTCTGGTGGCTGCGATGTTTTATTATTTTGGCAGGCCAGCGCGCAGATTAATTGAGAAATATTTTAATCTGTTATCTATCTTATTGCTCATTATTCTGATTGGTGTCATTCTTCTGTTTAAATACTTATCTTAACAAAAATTCTTTTCTGGTGATTGAGGATGCATATATTTTCTTTGGCAGTATTGCTGCGGACAGTGACTTCTGTGATGAGAATGCGTATGTCAATCTTCCTTCTATTGATTATCTCCAGTTTTTGTCTTAGCGCCTGTGAAGCAGGAATCTACCATACCGTTAAGCCTGGCCAGACTTTGTACCGAATCAGTCGCACCTATGAAGTCAATGAAGATTACCTTGCACGAGTCAATGGTATTTCTGATCCTTCACAGATGCCGATTGGGACACGGCTTTTTGTTCCGGGTGCTGAACGGGTCATGGCTGTCCAAGTTATTAAAGCGACAAATCCCGCTAAGACAGTGACTGCTCCCGTAAAGAAAAAAGAAACACCTTCATCTTGGCAGAAGCCAAAGTTAAAAAAGCCAACCTCCGTTGCAACTAGACCTCCATTATTGAAAGCCAAAGCAACACAGGTTAGAAAATTGCAGTGGCCATTGCGCGGGAAAATTATCCGTTCTTTCAGTAAACAAGCAAAAGCTGGTGGTGGTAAGGGGATCGAAATAGCGGTACGTGCTGGAAGCGATGTCGCTGCAGCTGAAGCTGGAAAAGTGATTTATAGTGGTGATGGTGTCAACGGATATGCATTTCTTGTCATTCTGCAACATGAAAATGATCTTTTTACCGTTTACGGTTTTAATCGTAAAAACCTTGTCAGGCAGGGAGATTTTGTGAGCAAAGGAGAACGAATAGCTCTCTCTGGAATTCCACCGGCAGGGGGAAAACCACGGCTTCATTTTGAAGTGCGTAAAGGAAAACTTGCTGTAAATCCAATTTTGTACTTACCCTGATATTTGTAGTACCTTTAATTATATTGCTGATTGTTATTAGGTTGTTAAGGAGGTCTGGATGGGAGTGGATGGCAATGGTAAATTTCATGGAGGGGATAAAAAGCAACCAAGTGGCGAAAAAATCTATACTGCAGCTGCTGAACAAACAACAGCTGATGCTATTAAGCTCTATCTGAAAGAAATACAGAAAAGTCAGCTATTGACAGCTGAAGACGAGCGAGAACTTGCCGGACTGATTGCTCAAGGTGATAATGTCGCCAGGGAGCGAATGATTGAGTCAAATTTGCGCCTGGTGGTTAAAATAGCCAAACGCTATATGAATCGTGGTTTACCCTTCCTTGATTTGATTGAAGAGGGGAATATGGGGTTGATTAAGGCGGTTGAAAAGTTCAAAGTTAGTAAGGGATGTCGTTTTTCGACATATGCAACTTGGTGGATACGCCAATCGATAGAACGTTCAATTGTTAATCAAAGTCGAACTATTCGTTTGCCGGTTCATGTTGCTGATGATATCAATAAATTGATTAAAATCACCCGGGATTTAGTCCAACGCTTAAAGCGAGAGCCAGAAGTTGGGGAGATTGCTGAGGCGATGGGTACTGACGCCAGTTATGTTCGTCGGATGATGATCTTAATCAAGAAGACTTATTCGATTGAGCACCCTCTGGGTGAGGGTGAAGATTATAGTCTGATTGATACTATTGAAGATACTAAACTTGTCGATCCTGGCAGTAAAATTGAGGATCTGGATCGTTTTGCCCACCTTCAGGAGTGGATGGGTGATTTAAATGATAATGAGCGAGAAATTTTAGCATTGCGGTTTGGTCTCGATGACTGTGATCCACAAACACTTGATACAATTGGACAAAAATTTGGTGTGACCCGTGAAAGAATTCGACAAATTGAGGCAAAAAGTCTGGCTAAATTAAGAAAGTCAATGAAGAATTGTCTTGCTGATGAAGAACAAGAATAACTGCAAATTTTGGAGTTTATAAATGGATGAGTTAAAACAGATTATTCGTGATATCCCTGATTTTCCTAAGAAGGGGATTATATTTAAAGACATTACAACACTGCTTGCTGATGCGAAAAGTTTTCAGCGTATGGTTGATCTTTTAGCTCATCGTTATATTGGTGAAAAAATAGACCAGATTGTTGGAATTGAAGCTCGTGGTTTTATCTTGGGTGCCGCTTTGGCATATAAGTTAGGAACAGGAATCACTCTGGTGCGTAAACCTGGAAAACTTCCCTCTCAAACTCGCAGTATCAGTTATGAGTTGGAATACGGTAGTGATAGCTTGGAAATCCATGAAGATGCATTCAAGGAAGGTGATAGAGTCATTATCGCCGATGACCTATTGGCAACTGGTGGAACCATGGCTGCTGTTGTCGCTCTGATAGAAAAAATGGGAGTAGAAATCCATGAGTGTGCTTTTATGGCTGAATTGGAATTTCTTGATGGCCGGAGTAAGCTTCCCGAAGGTAAAACCTATAGTTTATTAAAACTCTAAACTGATTTTTTTGTTTATCAAAACTTGTCAGACATGGTTCCCCTGCGTTATAAGCATCCCCACGGCCCCGTAGCTCAGCTGGATAGAGCGGCACCCTCCTAAGGTGATTGTCGGAGGTTCGAATCCTCCCGGGGTCGCCAATTAAAGATTGGCAATGAGTCGACGGTTTGCAGTTCATTTTATTGGAAAGGTCTTGATTGAATAGTTATGAAGACTCTATCGGTTGAAAAAAAAGAATCTATTGCCGTTATTCAGCTGCAACGACCCTCTTGTTTGAATGCTGTTAATACGCAGATGTTGATGGAGTTGCAACAGCAATTTGAAGAATTGCAGTCTGACAAAACAGTTAAAGGGGTTCTATTGACCGGTGCAGAGGGTAACTTTGCTGCTGGTGTAGACTTGCAGGAGATCCGCCACTTTACCCCTCTGGAAGCGATTGATTTTGCCGAAAAAGGCCAGCAATTATGTTCTTTAATTGAGAATTTTCCTCGTCCTGTTTTGACTGCGGTCAATGGTTATGCTCTTGGAGCTGGTTTGGAAATAGCCCTCTCTAGCGATTATATTTTGGCTGATGAGACAGCTCAGTTTGGATTTCGTGAGCTTTGTTATGGTGTCTTGCCAGCTTTTGGTGGCACTCAACGTTTGCCACGTTTGGTAGGGAAATCGCGAGCAAAAGAAATTCTCTTTACCGGGCAAATGGTTTCTGCCGAAGAAGCATTGCGTATTGGGTTGGTCAATCAGCTTTTTCCTCAAAAAAGTTTGCTGGATGATGTTTTACAGCAATTGCAGCGAATTTGCAGCTCTGGTTTGTTATCACTACAAATGGCCAAAGAAGTGATCGATACAGGTTATGAAATTAATCTGAGAGCTGCTTGCAAAATGGAACGGGATGCTTTTGCTGTCTGTTTTTCCACAGAAGATCAAAAAGAGGGGATGGGGGCGTTTATGGAAAAGCGTAAGCCTCAATTTACTGGTAGATAACGATGATGGGCGATTGGCAACTGCTGCATTCTGAGATTGAAAATGGGGTAGGGACTCTGTTTCTCGATAATGGTGAAAGATTTAATACACTGCATAGTGAATGTATTCATGAATTGTGTGATGCTCTGACGTTATTGGAGGCTGATTCTGATGTTGGTTGTATTATTATAACCGGTGAGCCTGGTGAAAGCTTTGCTGTCGGTGCCAATATTGCTGAAATGCATGATTTTCAACCGCTTGATGGGTGGAACTTTTCACGGTTGGGACAACGTTTGTTTGATCAGATTGAAGCTTCTTCTAAACCGATCATTGGCGCTTTAAATGGCATTACTATGGGTGGAGGTTGCGATCTGGCTTTGGCTTGTGATATCAGACTTGCCAGTGATCGACTCAAAGTTGCGCATCCGGGAGCCAAGCTTGGAATTATTACCGGTTTTTGCGGCACCCAAAAACTGCCGCGTACTGTTGGCTTCAATAAAGCTAAAGAAATTTTTATGACCTCCCGAACCTACACAGCTGACGAAGCATTACAGATGAAACTTGTTGAACAAGTTTATCCAGCTGACCAGTTTATGCAAAGAGTGAGAGATTATGCTGAACGAATTGCAGATCAACCCCCAATGGCATTGCATCTGGCCAAAAAACTTCTGAATGCTGCAGAAAATATCTGTCTTGTTAATGGGCAGGTGATGGAATTGGGGGCATTTGCATCACTGTTCCCCCGCAGTGGAAATATGGAGCGTATAGAAGAATTTTTCGTTGAACACTCTGATTGACACTCTGGGTTGATGTTGCTATAAGAAAATTGTACTCGGGCGGTTAGCTCAGCGGGAGAGCATTCGCCTCACACGCGAAGGGTCCGGGGTTCGATCCCCCGACCGCCCACCAAAAACAATAAGGAGGTTAACCCGTGGTGGTTAGCCTCTTTCTGTTTGAATGGTGATATATAAGGGGCATTCTGATATGGAGGGCGGAAAATGGTTTTGACTGGCCAGCATCTTATCTTTAAAAATAACTCTGTAATTAATAAAGAAACCTTTCGGGCGGTTAACCCGGCAACAAATAGCCTTTTGGAATGTGCCTTTGCCGAAGGTGATGCCGATGATGTTGCGGTAGCCGCTGATCTTGCTGAAAAGAATTTTGATATCTTTAGACAAACCAGTGGTTTGAAGCGGAGTGAGTTACTTAATTTTATTGCCGATGAATTGATAAATTCCAAAGATTCAATTATCCAAAGAGCAAATCTTGAAACTGGTTTGCCTTTGCCCCGCCTAGAGGGTGAGCTTGGACGTACGGTCAATCAGTTGCGGATGTTTTCCCATCTAATCACAACTGATGGATATAAACTGACGAGAATTGATCAAGCGCTCCTGGATCGACAGCCTTTACCCAAACCTGATTTACGTTTGACTCAGATTCCTGTTGGCCCCGTCGCTATTTTTGGTGCCAGTAATTTTCCGTTAGCATTTTCTGTTGCTGGTGGTGATACCGCATCAGCTTTGGCCGCAGGTTGCCCGGTGATTGTCAAAGGTCATCCTGCTCATCCTGGAACCTCGGAACTGGTTGGGAGAGTTATTCAACTTGCGGCGCAAAAGGCGGGTTTGCCGGGTGGTATCTTCTCCTTGATTCAGGGTAGCGGTCACGGTGTTGGGAGCGCTTTGGTTCAACATCCTGCAATTAAAGCAGTTGCTTTTACTGGTTCACAGGTCGGGGGACGTGCTCTATTTGATGCAGCTGCTGCTCGTCCAGATCCAATCCCGGTTTTTGCCGAAATGGGCAGCGTAAACCCAATTTTTATATTGCCTGATGCTCTGCAGAAAAATAAACAAACTTTGGCTTTGAAATATGCTGAATCATTAACCCTGGGTGTTGGACAGTTTTGTACAAATCCGGGTTTGTTGCTAGCAGTCAAAGGGAATACATTGGACGATTTTTTGCGGATGGTAGACAGTTCACTTTGCCGCACGGAACCTTTACCAATGTTACATATTGGAATCAAAAAGAATTTCAATACAGCACTGGAGAAAATAAAGTCGGTGCAAGGCGTAAGGAGTGTTGAAATGAATGATTCTCCTCCAGTTGCTAGTTGTTTTGTTTTGCCAACCCTTTTAATAATTTCGGCAGATGATTTTCTTCATTCACCAAGTGTCAGTGAAGAAGTTTTTGGTCCTTCTTCTCTTGTTGTACAATGTGAATCACCGGAACAGATGTTAATTCTGGCGGAAAGTTTACACGGCCAATTGTCTGCAACTGTTCATGCAACAAACGACGAGAAAGATTTTTGTCGACAGTTATTTACTATTCTGGAGAAAAAGGCGGGGCGGTTGATATTGAATGATTTTCCAACCGGTGTGGAAGTTTGTGACGCTATGCATCATGGAGGGCCATATCCGGCAACCACTGATAGTCGTTTTTCATCTGTCGGGACTACGGCGATTAGGCGTTTTTTACGCCCAGTTTGTTATCAAAATTTCGATCAAAACTTGCTTCCTTTTGAATTGCAAGATAGCTAACTGTCTGTCAAATTTGATCGATATCAGTGTTGTTTGCTGATGATTTCGAACAGTAGAGACACGGTGGATTTGAAGGAATTGTTACTTTCGTGATTTGCTAATCGTAATGTAGAACAATAAAGGAGAAGATATGCTTAATCTTGCTTCAGCTTTTACCTACAGCGCGGATCAATATCCTGACAAAACAGCGGTGATATGCGGAGAAACACGACTGGACTATGGGCAGCTAAATGGGGCGATCAATCAGATTTCGAACGGTTTGCTCGCAGCTGGGATTGGTAAAGGAGATAATGTTGCGCTAAGTTGTCCCAATCTTCCTTATTTTCCGATGGCGTACTACGCTATTCTCAAGGTCGGCGCTACCGTCGTGCCGCTGAACGTTCTGTCGACCGGGAGAGAAATTGCTTACTACCTCAATGATTGTAATGCAAAAGCCTATTTTTGCTTTCAGGGAACGCCAGAGCTCCCTATGGCTAAATCTGGTTATGAAGGATTTCAGCAGGCTGAGAACTGTAACCATTTTTGGGTCATGATGGCTGATCCCTCTTTCTCGTCTTCTATCGACAAGACAAGCAGTTTAGCTGAAATGATGGCTTCACAGCCTGATGAATGCGATATCGCCTGTACCAGTGCTGATGATACGGCTGTGATTTTATATACTTCTGGAACGACAGGCTTTCCAAAGGGTGCAGAACTCTCACATTCTAATATGGTTCTAAATGCTTTAGCTTCCAGATCGATTATGGCTTTTGTTTTCGCAGATGTTCAGATTGTAACTCTGCCGTTATTCCATTCTTTTGGTCAGACGTGCCAAATGAATGCTGGTTTTGCCACTGGTAATACTCTGGTGCTCATCCCCCGATTTTCGCCTGAAGCGGTCTTCACAGCCTTACAGCAGGAGAAGGGGACGGTTTTTGTCGGTGTGCCAACAATGTATTGGGCACTATTGTCCTATGATAACTCGGCAGATAATTTCGATATGCAGGGGATTATCAAGACCCTTCGCCTTGGAGTATCTGGTGGCGCTTCATTACCCCTTGAGATACTTAGAGGGTTTGAAGAACGGTACTGTGTTCCAATCCTCGAAGGATATGGCCTATCAGAAACCTGTCCAGTGGCAACATTCAATCATCTTGATCGAAGCCGAAAACCTGGTTCAGTCGGCACGCCAATCTGGGGTGTTGAGGTTAGAATTGTTGCCGAAGACGGAACAGTTCTCTCAACCGGCGAGGTCGGTGAGGTTGCGATCCGTGGGCATAATATTATGAAAGGGTATTACGGAAAACCTGAGGCAACAGAAGCTACAATTAATAAGAATGGTTGGTTCCATTCTGGTGATTTAGGAAGGCTTGATGACGATGGCTATCTCTATATTGTTGATCGGGTCAAGGACCTGATTATTCGTGGTGGCTTCAATGTTTATCCCCGCGAAGTTGAGGAAGTACTCATGACCCACCCTGGAATTTCCCTTGTTGCGGTTATTGGAATCCCCCTGGATCAGCATGGTGAAGAGATAAAGGCTTATATTGTGCTCAAACAAGGAGAGACCCTTATTGAGCAAGATTTGATTGACTGGTGTAAGGAGCAGATGGCTGTTTATAAATATCCGCGCATTGTGGAATTCCGGGATGCTCTCCCGATGACAGCAACCGGAAAAATTTTAAAGAAAGAACTCAAAGCCGAGCTTGACGGTTGAAATCAGCTTATCACTGATAATATAGATTGCTCCCTCTTTAAATTGGATCCTCAGGAATAGATATCTTATGAACTTTATTGATCAAACTTCAACTTATTTGGAAATTGTAGATTGGGGCGTAACTGATTATCAGCTTGCTTTTGACCGCCAGTTAGAGATGGTTCAGTCACGTCTTAATCAACAACGAAGTGATACCCTGATTTTTGTTGAGCATCCGCCAACTGTCACCCTTGGTCGGCGTGCAACTCAGACAGATTTACATTTCCCTGTGGAAGTGTTTTCTGCCCGTGGCATAACCCTGCAAAAAATCAATCGTGGTGGTTTGGCAACGGCTCACGAACCTGGACAACTGGTTGTTTATCCCATTGTACAATTAAAGAAAAAGGACTTGCGCTGGTTTGCAAATCAGTTTCTCAATGCCGTCGTTGAATTGTTGGCTGACTATGATGTCAATGGCTATTTAAAAGAGGGAGAGCCTGGGGTCTGGGTTGATGGTCGAAAAATTTGCAGTTTTGGTATTGCTTTGAAAAAATGGGTTTCTTCGCACGGGATTGCATTGAACATAAATAACACTCTTGAAACTTTTGATATGATTATCCCTTGCGGTCGACCGAATGAGATTGTGACATCTTTAAGCCGTGAGTTGAAACGACCTGTCAATATGGCGGAAGCAAAAGTACGCTTTAGAAAACATTTTTGTGCCGCATTTGCTTATTATGAAAAATATTGAACCTGCCGGGAATCTGAAGAGTATGTATTTGGTGGCGAGGGATTGTTTTAGCGACGCTGTGTAGAACTGGTCGCATGTTTGATGACGACTAAAATGGAAATGAGGTCATTAAAATGAGCCGTTTGGCTGGGAAAACTATTTTTATTACCGGAGCGAGCCGGGGAATCGGTTTAGCTGTCGCGTTAAAAGCTGCTGCTGAAGGTGCAAATATTGTTGTGGCTGCCAAGACGGTTGAACCTAA
>JAOZLQ010000052.1:10628-13347 GCA_029934755.1 Desulfuromusa sp.
CGGGGGACATTTCTGGCGAGTCAAGTTTGTCTGCCTTATCTGCTGAAATCAAAAAATCCACATATTCTCACTTTTTCACCACCCATTAATTTAAGTCCACATTGGTTTAAAAATCATACCGCTTATACCATGGCGAAGTATGGGATGAGCATGACCGTTTTAGGGTTGGCCGCTGAGTTCTCTGAACAAGGGGTTGCTGTGAATGCTCTTTGGCCGAAAACGGTTATTCATACTGCTGCATTAGCGATGCTGGGTGGAATGGTCGATCCAAATAATTGCCGTACCCCACAAATTATGGCTGATGCTGCCTGTGCTATTCTTTGCCGGAATAGCCGCAAATTCTCAGGACATTTTTATATTGATGAAGATGTTCTTCAAGAAGAAGGTATTTCTGATCTTTCTTCCTATTCCGTCATGGCGGGAAATAAGCTTTACCCTGATTTGTTTATTGATTGATTTTTTACATGACTCTCTGCTATGAATTTGCTATTGTTAGTTAATTATTATAAATAAAACTAAGGAGTTTTGCATGACGACCGATTTTAAGACAGTTGTTGGCTCAATTCGTGATCTTCCCCCTATGCCGGCGGTTGCGATTAAGGTTCTTGAACTACTGAATGATCCAAATGTTAATTATGAAAAACTGGGTGAAGCAATTTCTAGCGATGCAGCTGTGTCTGCTCGTATGTTGAAAGTTGCTAATTCAGCTTTCTATTCTATGAAGCGACAGATAAAAACCCTTGAACATGCTATTGCCATTGTTGGAGAACGGACTCTACGCAGCTTGGTTCTGGCGGCTAGTCTTGAGGGGATGAATAAATCTTATGGGCTACTGGAGAAGATGCTCTGGGAAGACTCTATGGGTTGTGCTATTGGTTGTCGTATCTTGGCACGCAAGTTTGCTTCTGCTGACCCTGAAGAGGCTTTTCTCGCTGGGTTGTTTAGGCATCTTGGCAAAACCGTCATGAATTATAGTGATCCCGAATCTTATCGTTCCTTGGCTGAGATGGCTTATTCTGATGGTGTCAGTACCTCTAAATTAGAAGGCCAATTTTTCCCCTATGCTCATGCCGTTGTTGGTGCCGCTGTGCTGGATAAGTGGAAGTTTGCACGTTCGTTGGTGATGTCGACCTTACATCACGAAGATTTACTTATTTCGCTTGATGAAGAAGAAAATGCTGAAGCTTTATTGCGTTTAACAGCGACGGTTAATCTTGCCGGGCATGTTTGTGTTAAATTAGGAATTGGCCAACGTGAACCGAATGAGGAATTGGATGTGCTGCAATGTCCCGGTGCACAAGCCCTTGAATTAGACGAAGCTGAAGTTCAGAGTGCTATTATTGAGGTCGATGAGGTCTTTACTGAAAATCGGGACTTCTTTATTGGTTAGTCAGATAGTAAGATATTTTATATATCAGCTAACTATCAGGTTCGTTAGTTTTTTACAGGGAGGCATTTTGCCTCCCTTTTTATTTGATCCGCTGTTATTATCTGCGTTATGAAAGAGCGACTCGATAAGTTACTGGTGCAACGGGGGTTAGTTGTCTCGCGTGAGCGTGCAAGAGCTTTAATTCTGGCTGGAAAGGTTATTGTTGATGACCATCGGGTGGATAAAGCAGGTGTGCAGGTCTCTGTAGAAGTTGAACTACGTTTAAAAGGTGAGGATATCCCTTATGTTTCACGTGGCGGATTAAAACTGGAAAAAGCTCTTAACGAATTTGCCGTGGTTGTTAAAGATAAAATAGCCATCGATGTTGGAGCATCAACTGGTGGATTCAGTGATTGTTTGCTGCAGCATGGGACAAAAAAAATCTTTGCTGTTGATGTTGGTTACGGCCAATTAGCCTGGAAACTACGCGAAGATCCTCGTATTGTAAATATTGAACGTTGTAATATCAGACATCTTCAGTCTTCTCAGTTAGATGATATTCCTGCCTTAGCCGTTATTGACGCATCATTTATTTCTTTGGCAAAAGTTTTACCAAATACCCTTAGTTTGCTAACTGATGATGCTGAAGTCATTGCTTTAATTAAGCCGCAATTTGAGGTTGGTAAAGGGCAAGTTGGGAAAGGCGGTGTTGTTAAAGATCAACACCAGCATGATCTGGTTGTTGAGCAAATCTGCAATCTGGCAAAAGATTTGAATTGTGTTGTTCTTGGGATCACAGAAAGTCCGATTTTAGGTCCAAAAGGAAATCGAGAATTTCTTATTTATCTGAAAAAAAATAAGCAATATTCTGATAATATTTTTTAAAATTAGTATTATGGTTAGATGTTTTGCTAGTATTTCCTTCTGTCCTTTATTTTAGTTGTAAGGAGATAATGATGGATCATGATTGCTTGTTTTGTAAAATTATTGCAGGGGAGATTCCTGCGACAATTCGTTATGAGGATTCGCAACTGATAGTTTTTGATGATATTGATCCTCAAGCACCTCAACATTTTTTGATTGTTCCCAAAAAACATATCCGTACCACTCTTGATTTAGCCCCAGTTGATAGTGAATTGATTGGGCACGTTTATCAAGTTGCAGGGCAGGTAGCTCGTGATTTGGGTTTTTCTGATGAGGGATTTCGAGTTGTAAATAACTGTAATGAGGCTGGGGGACAAACTGTTTGGCATATTCATTTTCATCTTTTGGGTGGACGTGATATGACCTGGCCGCCAGGTTAAATAAGAAGGTTTTATGGAAGAATTTGACATCCGAACAGAGCAGCGT
>JAOZLQ010000176.1 GCA_029934755.1 Desulfuromusa sp.
ATCCCCGAGATTGACAGGTAGGGTATATGGAAATCTTTTACAGTATTCTTCCGGAGCTAATTCGGATGGTTATTTGTGCCGTGTGTGGTGCAGTGATTGTGTTTGGTAATGCATTGGTGATGGGCTATGCCGAGCGGAAACTAGCTGGACACATCATGCTACGCCCTGGCCCAATGGAAGTTGGCCCACATGGTATTTACCAGCTGGTCGTTGATGGCTTGAAATTGATGGGGAAGCAGTTGGTTGTGCCAGCTAATGCTGACAAGCCGTTGTTTATGCTGGCTCCACTACTTGCCTTTGCTCCGGTTTTTGTCCCTTTGCTGGTCATACCATTCAGTGACAAGGTTCAGGGCTTTGATCTGGATGTTGGTTTATTGCTGATCCTCGCTTTTGCCTCAATTAACGTTCTGGCTATTTTGATTGGTGGTTGGAGTTCCAACAACAAGTATTCTTTATTTGGAGCCATCCGTTCTGTTGCTCAGAATGTTGCCTATGAAATTCCTATGCTGATTTCACTGCTGGCGATTATTTTCATGACTAATACCTTTAGTTTGAGAGAAATTGCTGCAGCACAAAGTCCAGTCTGGTTTGTTGTTATCCAACCATTGGCTTTTATGATTTATATTGTTGCCATGGTTGCAGAAACGAACCGGGCGCCATTTGACTTGCCTGAAGCAGAGAGTGAGTTGACTGCCGGTTTCCATACTGAGTATAGCGGTATGAGCTTCAGCCTGTTCGTGTTGGGTGAGTATGCCAACATGTTTATTGTTTGTAGTGTGGCAACGGTTTTCTTTCTTGGTGGAAACTCAGGGATACCGTTACCGTATTTTGAGTACAGTGGGGCCGTCTGGTTTCTACTGAAGGTTTATTTATTAATGTTCTTCTTGGTCTGGATTCGTTGGACCTATCCCCGAACCCGCTTTGATCAATTGATGAATTTTTGCTGGAAGTATCTGATTCCATTTTCTCTGGTCAACCTTCTTATTACTGTCGTGATGGTGAAGCTACTATGAAATCCTATTTTTCAGATTTATTTACGGGAGCATGGAGCCTTATCCTTGGCTTAAAAGTCACTATCAAGGCGATGTTTTCACCGATTGTTACTTACCAGTATCCTCGCGAAAAACTGGAGGTGACTCCTAACTATCGTGGTCATATTGATCTGGTTAAATATGCTGATACCGGAACCCACAAGTGTATTACCTGTGGCAGTTGCATGCGCGAATGCCCCTCTGATTGTATCGTAGTCGATGGAGAGAAACGTGAGGGAGTTAAGGGGAAAGCATTGACGGTATTTACCCTCAATTTTACCAAATGTAGTTTGTGTGGCGCCTGTGTTGAGGTTTGCCCAACAAAGGCTCTCGATTATTCCAACGAATATGAATTGGCAGGTTTTGCACGTGATGACTATTACTACGACCTCTTAAAGAGAGTGGAGGAACGGGAATGATTGTTTATCAGTACATCGCCGAAGCTCTCTTTTATGCTTTTGTTGCGTTGACGTTCATGGGTGGATTTATGGCAATCCGATCCAGATTACTTATGCACTCTGTTTTGGGCTTGGCTGTTTCACTGTTTGGCGTTGCAGGCCTTTACTTTTACCTTGGTAGCCCTTTTCTGACGATGATGCAGATACTTATTTATGTCGGGGCTGTCTGTATCATTATTGTTCTGGGTGTGATGCTTGGTAATACTCCGGGGCAACTTGCTGCGAAGAAAATGACCCGCAAAAATCTGCCAATAGCCTTGCTGGCTTGTACAACTGGTTTTATTGCCTTGTTTGTTGCTACGATTAACCGCACCGACTTTATCCCGGCAACGGAAAGAATCGGTGATATGTCAATCCGCTTTGTCGGAGAAAACCTGTTGCTTCAATATTGCCTGGCATTTGAACTAATATCAGTCATATTGCTGACGGCCATTATCGGATCCATTATCCTGGCACGTGGCGGTCGGGAGGAAAAAACATCATGATGATCAGTACTAATTTAAATACCTATCTGATTATTGCCGCTGTTTTGCTGGTCATCGGATTGTATGGCATGTTGCAGCATCGTTCATTGATTGGCATGCTGATTTCAAGCGAATTTATCCTGAATGGGGCAGCTTTAAATTTTATGGCGTTTAACCGGTTTGTTGCGCCTAACCCGGCTGTCGGGCAGATTTACGCTCTGTTTATTATGGGAATTGCTGCGGCAGAAGCGGCAATTGCGGTCAGTATTATCATCGCTGTATACCGTAAGTATCAAAGCGAAGATCCTGAGGCAATTCAGGATATGAAAATGTGATATTGCACCTCTGACGTTTTTGCAGTTGGTAACAGCAGTCATGCTGCTTTGCTGGCACGAATACACCACTTGAGAAAGTACATGCAATGAACACGATTATCACCAGTAAAATTATTATAACAATGTTGATTCCGATGATTACGGCTTTGTTGGTTTTTGTTACGGGAAAAAAACAAAACCTACGCGACGGAATCTCGGTTGTTGGTGCCATCCTCACCTTTGCTTCGGTGCTTAGTTTTCTTCCGGTGATACTTGGTGGAGACCAGCTTCAATATACCCTGTTTGAACTCTATCCCGGGGTCTCTGTAAAGCTGAATCTTGATCCACTCGGGATTATTTTTGCAATGGTGGCCTCATTCCTGTGGATTCTCGCCAGCCTCTATTGTATCGGTTATATGCGCGGCCTTGATGAGCATGCTCAAACCCGTTTTTATGTTTGTTATGCGGTTTCTGTTGGTGCCGCAATGGGCGCTGCATTTGGTGGCAACCTTTTCACTTTATATCTGTTCTATGAAATTGTATCGATCTTCACCTATCCATTGGTTATGCACCATCAGGATAAAGAAGGTTACGCTGGCGCCAAAAAATATATTATCTATTTGATGTTCACTTCAAAGGCATTCCTTTTGCCGGCGATGATTATTATCTATGTCCTTTGCGGAACTCTTGATTTTAACTCTGCTAGTATTGCCAGTGGAATTTTTCCAGCAGAAGCAGATCGATTTGTGGTTGGTATTGCCTATTTGCTCTGCCTGTTTGGTTTTGCTAAAGCAGGAATTATGCCTCTACATAACTGGCTGCCTGATGCAATGGTTGCTCCTACTCCGGTCAGTGCTCTACTGCACGCCGTTGTTGTTGTCAAGGTTGGTGTGTTCTCCCTCTGCCGGGTCATGCTGTCAGTCTTTGGTACCGACATCCTTGCTGAAACGGGTTTGGGCTTGATGACGGCATATTTTGTGTCATTTACAATCCTTACCGCATCTGTCATTGCTCTCACTAAGACCAATCTTAAAGCGCGACTGGCCTATTCGACAGTCAGTCAACTGTCTTATATCGTTCTCGGTGTTGCGATGCTGACTCCTAATTCAATAACGGGTGGTTTAATTCATATTGCCAACCATGCCTTTGCTAAAATCACCCTGTTCTTTGCTGCTGGTTGTATTTTTGTTGCCAGCGGAAAGAAGGATATCTCTGAAATGGGCGGACTTGGCAAGCGGATGCCTTGGACCATGGTGGCATTTGGTCTTGCGTCTTTGAGCATGATTGGTGTCCCACCGGTCGGTGGGTTTGTCACAAAATGGTACTTGGCATTGGGAACTATTGATATCCATAATTGGATTTTATTGTGTGTCTTGCTGACCAGTAGTTTGCTCAATGCCGGTTATTTTGTGCCGGTTGTCCTTAAGGCCTTTTTTGGTAAACCCCTGCCTGCTGATGAAGGATTAACCAGTAGCCTTGAGGGGAAACCCCTGATTATGTTTATGGTTGTTCCGTTGGTTATAACTGGAGCAATCTCGGTGTTGATTGGTGTTTATCCTAACCTGTTTCTGGACCTCATTAACCTTATGGTGAAGTCATGATTGTTAAATTCCTAACTTACTTGCGGGAAAGACCAGCACTGTTGAAGTGGTTATTCCTGGCCTATTTAGCCTTTGCTTTAGTCTTTGATTTTTTTGCTGACCGCCATCATGCCCATTTCTGGGGTGATCATCTGGTCGGATTTTGGGCTGTATTCGGGTTGATCGGGTGTCTGGCAATGATTGTATTCTGCAAAGGGCTGTCGCACGTATGGCTGGAGAGGGACAAGGATCATTATGACAAGTAGTATTTTCATGCATCCAGCCACAATGTTTATCATTGGTGCGCTGCTCCTGCCTTTAGCTAAAAAATTGAATGTCCAGAAAATCTGGCTGGTACTGATACCACTGGTGGCATTTATTCAGATTCAGTATTTACCAG
>JAOZLQ010000053.1 GCA_029934755.1 Desulfuromusa sp.
CACAAGGAGCGCCTCTTCATAAAAAAGATCCCAGAACAAACAAAAAGGCCGAAGTTTAAACCTCGGCCTTCAAAATGAACAGACTGTTAAAGACTTTATCCGCCATTGGTTCCACTATGACGAGCCCTGTTTGCAAGGATAACAGGGTCAATAACCTCACCGCAGGCACTGCATTTCCAGGCATCAAACTGCCGAACAAAATCATAATATTTTTCGGTATACATCCTTCCTTTACATTTTGGACATTTCATATTGTATCCCCATGGCTAGGCAGTAGAACCAACCCACGTCATAAATAAACGCGCTATCTGATAACTAATACATGAGTTATGCCAAATTTTAATGATAGAGGTGCATTGTAGCTGAATGCATATTATTATCTTTAATTTCAACAGGTTATACTTGATGTGAAATATTAAATTCCATAAATGTTATGTTTTTCTAGTAATTTTGTCCATATTGCAGAAAAAAATCTCATTGCTGTCAATTTAATGGCGATCAGTAGAAGCTGCAACACTCCACAACCGCATAAGCTAAAATTTTTGTTTGATTATTTTTTCTTCAAAGCTATGAAGACAAGGCCTTGCACAGGTTTCGTCACTTATTTGACGTATCGCAATCAAAACGTTAATTAATTGACGAAAAAGATTTTTCGATAAAAAAACGGCTCATACCTGACAGGCAGAGCCGTATAAAAAGAAAATGTTTCTATTAGAAGTTAATCATCTTTGTATAGTTTATAAACCAAAGCATCGGCAAGAGCCTGATAAGAAGCATCAATGACATTACTGCTGACTCCCACGGTACCCCAACGCGAATCCTGATCTCCGGACTCTACCAGAACCCTGATCACTGAATCTGTCCCCTGACTGGACGGCAACACTCGCACTTTGTAATCGAGAAGTTTCACATCACCAATTTGTGGATAAAAACCGGTCAAAGCTTTACGCAGGGCAGAATCAAGAGCGTTTACCGGACCATTACCGTCAGCAGCAGTATGTTCAACCTTCCCGCCAACTTTCACCCGGATGGTAGCCTCAGATACGGGAGCCTGATCGGTTTCACGCAAAGTATCAATCACCCGAAATCCAGTCACAGAAAAATAATTTTTCAATTTTCCCATAGCCTTAAGCATCAACAACTCAAATGATGCTTCCGCGCCTTCAAATTGGAATCCCTGGTTCTCCATCTCCTTGATATCTTCAAGAATCTCCAGTGTGACAGGATCTTTACTGTCGAGTTCGATGCCACATTCTTCAGCTTTAGCAAGAATATTTGAACGGCCAGACAGATCAGACACCAAAATCCGGGTCCGGTTGCCAACCAATTCCGGGCGAATATGTTCATAGGTTTCAGGATGGCGTTGAATCGCTGATACATGAACTCCACCCTTATGGGCAAAAGCGGCATTACCCACATAAGCCTGGTGTTTATTTGGGGTCAAGTTAGCCAGTTCGTAGATATAACGAGAGGCACTACGCAAGGTGGCTAGTTTACCTTCACCAAGACAGTCATGCCCCATTTTAAGACTCAATGATGGGATAACCGAGCAAAGGTCAGCATTGCCGCAACGCTCACCAAACCCGTTCATGGTTCCCTGCACATGAATCGCGCCACAATCAACGGCCATAAGTGAATTTGCCACCGCGCATTCGCTATCATTATGCGCATGGATACCAAGCGGCGTAGATACAGCTTTTTGTACTGCTTCCATAATAGCGGGAAATTCATGGGGCAGTGTTCCTCCGTTGGTATCACAGAGGACAATACAATCAACTTTAGCGTCAGCTGCAGCCTGTAAGGTCTTTATTGCATATTCTGGATCAGACTTATACCCATCAAAAAAATGCTCGGCGTCATAAATGACTTCATCAATTCGCTCTTTTAAATAAACCAGAGAATCATTAATCAGTTCCAGATTTTCATCTAAAGAGATTCGCAACGCTTCGCGAACGTGGAAATCCCAGGTTTTACCAAAAATCGTTACAGTATCCGGTTTTGCCTCTACCAACATCTGAATATTATTATCTTCAGCAGGAGTTATTCTGGCACGGCGCGTTGAACCAAATGCTGCAATTTTACTGTGCTCCAAAGTCTCACTCTGAATTGCCTGAAAGAAAGTGATGTCTTTCGGATTCGACCCCGGCCACCCCCCTTCAATGTAATCGATCCCCAACTCATCCAGCCGTTTGGCTATCCGTACCTTATCCTCAACTTGGAATGATATATCCTCAGCCTGAGTCCCGTCCCTTAACGTGGTGTCATACAATAAAATTTTACCCATCAGATTAAATCCCTTTCGCTTTGGACAAATATCTTCATAAAAAGTTAAGAGCAGACATCCTGCAAGGTGGCAATCAACCCTTCATTCTCCTCCCCCTGGAGTAAAAAAGTGATCTCTCGCCGCTCATCATCAATACGTTTCAAATTAATCCATAATCCTGGAGTTTCAGAATTATGCAGTTTTTCCGGCCATTCTATCAGCGCCACCCCAGAACCAAACGCATACTCATCAAAACCAAGTTCAAGCAATTCATCGGGATCAGACAGGCGATACAGATCAAAGTGATAGAGATCCAGTCGAGCTTGGTAATGATTCATCAAAGTAAAAGTTGGGCTTGTAATTGGAATATCTGGATCAACACCTAAACCACGGGCAATCCCTCGTGCAAAAACTGTTTTTCCTGCTCCTAAATCACCCTGTAATAGAACTAAAGTCGGTTGTTTTAACAACCGACCCAATTTTTTCCCAAATTCCAGTGTTTGTAATTCTCCGTCACTGATTACTGACCACAAACTCAAATCAATCCACCATTATCCGAATTAAATCAAGTCGAGCCACCACACCAACCATCTTTCCAGCATCGACAACAGGCAACAAATGAACATTATGCTGGCTCATCAACCCTGCCAGTTCACGAATCGTGGCATCAGGAGAGCAGGTTACCGGATCTTTACGATACAGCTCACCAACCGTAGCTGCAGTCACCCGATCAACTTGTTCCTTAAAGTCTTTCTCACTGCCCAAAGTAAAAACCCAGTCAAATATGGTCATGACAGTCGGGATATGGAGAGGTTTCTGCTGCTCAACCAAATCAGTTTCACTGATAATTCCTACAAGATTCCCAGCGTCGTCCAGAACCGGCAAATTGCTAAAACGGGTTTCAACAAATTTTCTTGCCAACTCTTTTAGACAAGTCTCTCTCGTTACTGAAACAACTTCTTTGCTCATAATATCTAGTGCAGTCAACATGTGTAGGTTCCTTTCACCAATTCTTGTCGGGCAACTGGTAACTGAGGGAGTAAATCAGAAGCTGCCATCCCGGCGGTGCCCTGTATTTTTTTCACCAAATCTGCGGCTCGACCATGGAGCCAAGCCCCAAGGCTGGCTGCAGAAAAGCCATCCATACCCTGAGCTAGCAATCCCCCAATTAAACCAGTCAATACATCACCGCTGCCACCGCTAGCAAGTCCGTCATTCCCGGTGGAATTAATATTGACCCGCCCATCCGGTGCGACAATAAGGGTACGTACCCCTTTTAACAACAAAACAACTCCATATTTGGTTGCAAACTGCTGTGCAACCTCAAACCGATTTGCTTCGATTTCGCTAACCTTCAATCCTGTGAGGCGAGCCATTTCACCAGGATGTGGAGTTAAAATCAATGGTTGATCACTGCGATCATGCAGACACTCCGGCTGGTTGGCTAACAAATTAAGACCATCGGCATCAACAACTATTGGTACTGTAGTATTTGTCACCAATGCCCTTATCAGCTTTGCCAACTCGCTACTTTGTCCCAAGCCAGGACCTAGAGCCAGTGCTTGTCGGTCAACCAGCAACTGCTCAATTTGTAATTGCGCTTGCAAAGATAGCAGTCCTTCCTGATCGGCAAGGGGACAGCTCATCGCTTCGGTCAACTTCACCTCAAGAATATCATGAACGGCTGCAGGTGTGGCAACTGTTACCAATCCACATCCGCTCCGTACCGCCGCATTTCCAGATAGGGCAGCAGCACCAGTTTTCCCGGGTGAACCAGCAAGAACCAACAGATGCCCGAATTTTCCTTTATGCCCAATCGCTGAACGATCTGGAAGAAGGGATTGCGCTTCTGATTCATCGAGAAGGTGGACATTGCTGGAGAAATCCTGTCGTCCAGCCAATGGAATACCGATATCAACAACCTTAAGATCCCCGGCATAAATTGCGCCGGGCTGACTACCATGACCAATTTTGGCATGATCAAAGGTCGCCGTCAGATCGGCCTGCACCGCAACCCCACAGACCCGCCCAGTAGAACCATCAACACCAGAAGGGATATCGACAGAGAACACAGAGGCAGTTGACTCATTAATAAGGGCTATGGCTTCAGCTTGTAATCCACGCACATCAGAATTTAACCCCGTTCCAAATATCGCATCAATAATAAGATTTGGTGCTGCTTTTATGAAGCTGTTCTGCAAAGTAGGAAGATTCTCAACAAAACTGACCGGAAGCCCTAATTTACGAATAATATTCAGCATAACCCTGGCATCCCCAGAGATGTTCTCTTCCAAGCCAAGAACCAGAGTCGTCACCCGCCAGCCACGCTCGGAAAGAATCCGGGCCATCACATAACCATCGCCACCGTTATTCCCCCTTCCGGCAAGAACCAGCACCGAAGCAGGAAAATGATCACTGAATTTCTGTGTAAACAAATCGCAACAAGACCGCCCGGCATTCTCCATCAATACCACACCCGGTATTCCGAGATGGTCGATCGCCTGCCGATCAAGAGCCATGACTTCACTGGCGCTACAAAGTCGCATTAATCCTCCAGAATAACCGTGGCGACAGCGTAGTCGCCATCGTGAGAATAGCTGAGATGAGCCCTACTGGCACCACGTACTGCCATCATTTCAGCGGCACGACCAGAAATCTTCAGAGAAGGACAGCCAAGGGAGTCGAGCACCACACAAACCTGCTGCCAAGCAAGTCCATCACGCAAACCAGTTCCCAAAGCTTTCATAAAAGCTTCCTTAGCAGCAAACCGGGCAGCCAGATGTGGCACAGGGTTACGTTTTTTCAGTGAATACTGCCGTTCTTCATCACTAAAAATCCGTGCTAATACTTTATTGTCTGGATTGAGGAATTTGCGAAACCGCTCGCTGCGAGCCAAGTCGGTTCCTATCCCGATGATTGCCAAATCCTACCCTTTCACTAATTCCAACATTTCACGCACAGCTCTCTCCATCCCGACCAAGGCAGCACGTGAAACAATACTGTGACCGATATTAAACTCTTCAATCCCCGACAAAGCTACGACAGGAGCAATATTGCGATAATCGAGGCCATGTCCTGCATTGATCCCAAGGCCAAGCCTGCGCGCCGCACTGATAGCCAGTTCGATCCGCCCCAACTGTTCACGCCGCTCACTGTCAGTCCGCACCTCACAGTACATCCCAGTATGGATTTCCATATAGTCAGCACCAACTTTATGACTGGCTTTTATCTGTTCAATATCAGGTTCAATAAATAAGCTGACAATAATCCCCGCCTGCTGCAACAAAACAATTTTTTGTTTCAATCTACTTTGCAGCGACACAACATCCAGACCACCTTCAGTGGTCAGTTCATGGCGTCCTTCTGGAACCAGAGTGACCGAGTCAGGAAGGGTTTTTAATGCAATGGCCACCATTTCGTCAGTCATAGCCATTTCCAAATTCATCCGGGTCTTTATTGTCTGCCGCAGAATTTCTACATCTCGATCTTGGATATGACGACGATCTTCCCGCAAATGAATGGTAATTCCATCGGCTCCAGCCAATTCTACGAGAACAGCTGCTGCCACAGGATCCGGCTCTGAAACTCCACGAGCCTGACGGATTGTTGCAATATGATCAACATTGACGCTAAGTTTTGCCAATTTCCAAACTCCTCATGATGTTTTTTTACTTACCTAAATGTTCCCTTACAGCACCCGCGATCCGTTCAGCCAACACCTCAATCCGAGCTTGATCCTCACCTTCAATCATCACCCGCAACAATGGCTCGGTGCCTGAATAACGAATCAGAACCCGACCTTTGTCTCCAAGTTCAGCTTCAGTTTCATCAATAACTTTCTTGATCGGAGCAATTTTCTTCAAATCGGCTTTTTTTCGTACCTGCACGTTCACCAGAACTTGAGGTAATGAGGTCATCACCTGCGCCAATTCGGAAAGTTTTTTCCCGCTGCGTTGGACAATGGCCAAAACTTGCAATGCAGAAAGGATACCGTCTCCAGTGGTATTATGATCAAGAAAAATCATATGTCCCGACTGTTCACCACCAAGATTATAGCCACCTTTAAGCATCTCTTCGACAACATAACGATCCCCAACATCTGTCCGTATGACCTTGCCGCCCACCTTTTTCATGGCAATATCAAGACCCATGTTGCTCATCACTGTGGCCACAACTGTTTTTTTCTTCAGCTGACCGGCCTTAATCAATTCAGTGCCGCAAAGAGCCATAATATGATCACCATCGACCTCCTCACCTTTTTCATCAACGAAGATAACCCTGTCGGCATCACCATCCAGAGCAATCCCCAGGTCGGCTCGGTATTCACAAACTTTTTCTGCCATCACTTCCGGATGCATCGAACCACAACCTTCATTGATATTCATTCCGTTCGGCTTAACCCCAATCGGAATGACTTCAGCACCCAGTTCAGTTAATACTGCCGGTGCCACCTTATAGCCGGCACCGTGGGCACAATCGAGGACAATCCGTAAACCTTGAAGATCGAGATCCTTGGGAAAGGTATTTTTCAGGAAAACGATATAGCGTCCAATGGCATCTGAAATGCGGTAGGCTTTGCCAACTTCATCGGCGATAGGACGCAATTCATCCAGACGGTGATTTATAATCAGATCTTCAATTTTCAACTCAAGTTCATCCGGAAGTTTATATCCGGTACCGGAAAAAAATTTAATACCATTATCTTGATAGGGGTTATGTGAAGCACTAATCACAACCCCGGCGTCTGCCCGCATTGAAGTGGTAAGAAAAGCAATTCCTGGGGTCGGTAACGGCCCGACAATGAGCACATCGACACCCATAGAACAAATCCCGGCGACCATTGCATTTTCAATCATATAACCAGATAACCGAGTGTCTTTACCAATGACAACCCGATGGCGCCGGTTAACGTCTTTTTTAAAGACAAAAGCCGCTGCCCGTCCAAGTTGCATCGCCATCTCGGTAGTCATCGGCTCAATATTGGCGACACCACGTACCCCGTCAGTGCCAAATAATTTTTTGTCCATTTTCAGTTTTCCCCTTTTTCCTTCTTATTGCCATTTTCCGGTTCCAAATTGTCTTTTCCCACAGGTGACAAACCTTGAACAGGTTGAATCTCCACTTGAACTTCTGTCGTTTTTTCGTCCTTTAAATGGGTATAAGTACCACGAAAAACCAATGGAACAATAAGAGAAAACCCCTCATTGACACCATGCAGATCAACCTCATCAGTAATCACCTCACTGACACTTTTCAGCTCGGTTTCAGCCCCTTCAACAAGAACTTCATTAGGAACAACCCTGATACTTCCAACTTTAAAACCGGACAGAGGTTCGCCAGCAAGTGCAATTTTAATTGGCACTAACTTCTGTTTGATCCGTTCCAACTTCAGGTCAATAAACGATGGTGATAATCGTGTCACCCGCAAACCACTCGGCAAATTCAATTTTTCTTCTAAACGCTTGAATGTTGTCAACCCGGGCTTAAGATCGGTGAGATCAACAATAATACTGATATCATTGGGACTGACCTTCATCTGCAAAGTACTCGGCCCACTCACCCGCACATCGACCAAACTGGGAACTTCGTTGGCAACCATCAACTCCCTGGGGATGTTCTGGAGTTCAAGGGGAACTCGATAGCCAACTTCAAGACGTCGTTCACCCATAATGAACATCCAAAGCAACAACGCAAAAATCAGCGAAATTATCTTTAATGTCCAATTTTCAGTCAACAACTTGAACATCCAGATTATCCTTTCTGCTGTTGTTTTTGCTTTTTGAGTTTCACCTTACGTGGCTCCAGCAAGCGTCCAAGGACTTTCTTCAAACTCGCCGAGTCCAGATTCCGGGTCATTCCACCATTCACCGCCACCGAAATATTCCCCGTTTCTTCAGAAACAATGATAGCCACGGCATCAGCCAATTCTGTCAACCCAATCGCTGCCCGGTGTCGAGTACCAAGATCTTTCGTCAGATCAAGCCCTCGACTTAAGGGGAGGAAACATCCAGCAATAGCCAGACGTCCCTGCTGCACAACCAAAGCCCCATCATGAATGGGAGATGAAGGCATAAAAATCGCCCGGATTAATTCACACGATACCCCTGCATCAATAGGAGTGCCTGATTCCAAAATATCATTGATCCCATTTTCTCGCTCGATAGCAATCAGTGCGCCAATCTTTCGGCTTCCGAGGGCACTACAAGCTTTAACCAGTTCGTCGATAACAACAGACTCTTCATCCGCATTCATCCCACCAAAAAAAGGATTACGCCCGACATGCATTAACGCTCGTCGAATATCATTCTGAAAGATAACGACAATAACAAGGATAATTGAAGAGAGAAAATTGTTCAGGACCCAGTTGAGGGTGTGAAGATCACCAACTCGGGAAGCCATATAGACAGCTAGAATAACCGCCAAGACAAGAATCATTTGAACCGCGCGGTTTCCTTTGATGAGAAGAATTGTTCGGTAAATGATAAAGGCAACAACACTGATGTCCAGAATATCGAGTAGACGAATATTTGTGAAGACATCAAACATTGCGGTCACCGTGCTAAGGTTATTTTTGCCAAAATCAAAATACTAAACAGGACAAAGCCATTAAGGAAGTTGCTGCTCCCTGATCGCCCAGGCCACCAATGCTACCTCTCGGGCCGGACGAACATCATGAGCCCGAAATATTTGAACTCCTTTGCTCACACCTAAAGCAATGGTAGCCAAGGTTCCAAAAAGACGTTTCTGAGGATTATCCTGACCAAGAATCTCACCGATAAAACTCTTCCGTGAGGTTCCCAGCAATACCGGACAGTCCAGCTGATGTAATTCATCTAATTGCTGCAGCAATTCAAGGTTTCCGACAGCACTTTTTCCAAAACCAATACCGGGATCAACTGCAAGTCGATTGTGGTCAACCCCTGCCAATAGAGCCAAAGCTATACTTTGACGCAAACCAGAAACAACTTCAACCAACAGGTTCTGATATTCAGTGAGCTGCTGCATAACTTCAGGCCGACCGCTTGTATGCATCAGAAACAAACCAGCACCCGTCTCAGCAACAGTGTCCGCCATTTTGGGATCAAATCTCAATCCACTGATATCATTAACAAAATTGGCTCCAGAAGCAACAGCTTCAAGGGCAACACTTGCTTTGCTAGTATCAATAGAAAGGGGCAGATCTGTTTCTTGCCGAAGCCCTTCTATCACTGGAATAACCCGTGCCAATTCTTCTTCAGCTGAAACTGGGAGGGAACCAGGCCGAGTGCTTTCTCCACCTATATCAAGCAATGCAGCACCATCCTGCTGCATTGCTAGCCCCTGTCGTACAGCCTGATCTACATTGAGATATTGTCCACCATCAGAAAACGAGTCCGGGGTGATATTCAATACTCCCATAATGCATGGCTGTGTCAGGTCAAGCTCACAACCACGGCCCGAAAGCTTTAGCTCACGCGCATGACTCACGACTCAGGAGTCTCTTCCTCCTTGGGTTCTGGAGAAGATTCAGACTCATCAGCCACGGCCACAACCGGAGGTTCCATCGCTTGATCTTCCCCATTTTTTATCTCATCGGTACCCTCGGCATCAGCAGCATTACTTTCAAAGCTGAAGTCATCTTCAGGTACTGGTTCTTCCTCCACTGGCGCTACAACTTTAGGTATTAAATATTCAGGAATTCCATCAGGGAAAACGACTTCAAGGATTTCAGAACTTCCCAGTGTTTCTTTTTCCAATATCAATTCTGATAAATCAATAAGTTGCTGCTGATGATCCTTAATCAACGTACGTGTCACCTCATAGTTTTCGTTAACTATTCTCCGGATTTCGTTATCAATATCAACAGCGGTTGCTTCACTATAGTTTTTAACATGTCCCATATCGCGCCCGAGGAAAACTTCGGCCCCTTCTTTTTCACCGAATGCCATTGGTCCAATTTTTTCACTCATTCCCCATTCACAAACCATCTTACGGGCTATAGCTGTCACCCGTTCGAGGTCATTGCTTGCACCGCTGGTCACCGATTCAAAAGTTACCTCTTCGGCGATTCTGCCACCCAACAACGCCCTGATGCGGATGTGTAACCCTTTGGCCGTTTCACTGTATTTTTCCTCCGTTGGAAGATACATCGTGACGCCCATAGCGCGACCGCGTGGAATGATTGATACTTTGTGTACTGGATCTGATCCCGGGGTCAACAGAGAAACCAGTGCGTGACCAGCCTCGTGATAAGCAGTCACCTTTTTCTCTTCCTCCGTAATCACCATTGAGCGCCGTTCGGCACCCATCAACACCTTATCTTTAGCTGCCTCAAAGTCATCCTTATCAACTTTAGTTTTATTGGAACGAGCCGCCAGCAAGGCCGCTTCATTGATCAGGTTGGCAAGATCGGCACCCGAAAAACCAGGGGTTGCCTTGGCAATGATTTCGAGATTCACATTGTCATCCATAGGAACTTTACGGGAATGAACAATGAGTATTTTATGCCGACCCTTGATATCAGGACGTGGCACCATGACCTGACGATCAAAACGCCCTGGGCGCAGTAACGCCGGATCCAAGACATCTGGACGGTTGGTTGCTGCAACCAGAATAACACCTTCGTTTGACTCAAAACCATCCATTTCAACCAGCAGTTGGTTCAGGGTCTGCTCACGTTCATCATGACCACCACCAAGACCAGCACCACGGTGACGACCGACTGCATCGATCTCATCTATAAAAATAATACAGGGAGCATTCTTTTTGCCCTGCAGAAACAGATCCCGCACCCGACTGGCACCGACCCCGACAAACATTTCGACAAAATCCGAGCCCGAAATAGTAAAGAATGGGACCCCGGCTTCACCAGCGACCGAACGAGCCAGCAATGTTTTACCGGTCCCTGGTGCACCAACCAGCAAAACACCTTTAGGTATTTTTCCGCCAAGCTTGGTGAATTTTTTCGGATCTTTAAGAAACTCAACGACCTCTTCAAGTTCCTGTTTAGCCTCATCAACTCCGGCCACATCTTTGAATGTCACCATCCCCTGAGTATCGGTCAGCAGTTTGGCCTTGCTTTTGCCAAAGCTCATCGCCTTACCGCCACCACCTTGCATTTGGCGCATAAAGAAGATCCAGACCGCAATCAGTAGCAGGATCGGTCCCCAGGAGATCAGCAAAGTAAACCAGAAGCCCTGATCATCAACAGGTTTTGCTTCAAGAACAACACCCTTTGACTTTAATTCAGGAATCAGTTGCTCATCCATCGGGGCATAGGTCTGGAATTTACTTCCATCAGTCAGCACACCAGTAACCTGATTTCCCTGGAAGGTTACATTGGTTATCTGGCCATCATCAACCGCACTGAGAAACTCGGTGTAGTTAATTTGTTTCTTCTCAGTGTCTTTTTGCGTCATCATATTGAAAAGCATGATCATCAACAAAGAAATGACCAGCCATAGGGCTAAATTTTTCTGGAATTGGCTCACAAGACCCCCTTATGGAGTTATATTTAAGTTTTTATGTTTCATTTATGTAGCAACAAATTAGGAAGAAACTAGCTGAAAAAACTACCATAAAAGAATACGGATCTACAAGCTTTTTGTCCCCTTTTTTACCTTCTTAAAGTAGTTCTATACGCAGGATCCTACCACGATCATGTCCCGCGACAGCATGGCGTGAACGGCGCATTCCAACAATCCACAATATCCGCTCTCCACTGAGCAGAAGAGGAACTCGTGAACGCCCTTCAAGCTCAACTTGGCTATCGATAAAAAAACGCTTCAGCCGCTTATGGCCGATCATCCCCTGTGGCTCAAACCGATCTCCAGTTTGCCAATTACGTATCTGCAATGGTTGCGACAACTCAGCCAAAGAATACTCAGTAACATTTGGCGATTCCCCACCTTGCTCATCCTGTATAGAGGTACACACTACGCGGCCATCCGGAAGGACAAGTTCCCCGATTACGGGTAGAGTCAAATTAAAAGCTTTAGGTAGTGCGGGGGGCAGCTCCCTGAACCAAAGATTTTCGTAGCGACGAGCAACCCAACACCCAGGCAGATCGATTTGAGTCTGACTCCGCTGCCCCGTGAGCAGATTCTCAACAGCATGAAGATGCACTGCCTCAATTCTTTGTAAGTCACCACGGACCCGACGCAATGCCTCACGGATCAAACGTAATCGGAGAGCAGGATGTTGTGCCAGAAGAAGCGGTCGGCTCAAGCGAAGACCATCATCACGGGACAGAATCAAATCTGCAAATATTCGTTCAACCTGCTCTTGCCAGAAATCTTCTTCAAGTTGAAATTGCTGGGTTAATCCTGCGATATGATTATCAAAACAGGGATTAATTTCAAGTAGTTGCGGAATAATTTGAAGCCGAAGTCGATTGCGTAAAAATACCGGATCACGATTACTCTTATCTTCGACCCAATTAAGTTCATGGTGCTGCGCATAAGCCAGAATCTGCTGACGACTGCTACCTAACAGCGGACGCCACCAGAGACCCTGGTGAACGCGCATAGCTGCCAAACCACTCTGACCGCTACCACGCAACAATCTCAACATAAAAGTTTCCACCTGATCATCCCGATGGTGGGCAAGAACAATCCGCTCTGAATCGGTCCGCTCGGCAGTTTGTTGCAAAAACTCTCTCCGGGCTTTCCGCCCGGCCATTTCGATGCTAATCCTATTTTGTTCTGCCAGATTAGGAACATCACGGGCTTCAATATGACAAGGAATATCGAATTGGGTACAGAGATCCCTGACAAAACTAGCATCAGCTACACCTTCAGGACGGATTTGATGATCCAGATGGGCAACCTGAAGGGAGAGGTTCAGGGATTTTGCGAGTGAGCATAAGACATGCAACAAAACAACTGAATCAACACCCCCGGAAACTGCAATCAATAATCGATTTGCCCCAGGTGAAATAGTGTCAATGAT
>JAOZLQ010000054.1 GCA_029934755.1 Desulfuromusa sp.
TCTATCCTGTTTTAATCGCTCAAATACACGCTTACCATTGACCTGATATTGTCCATCAATACCAAAATATTCTCCTTCATCAATAGCATGAGCCAGATCTCCAGCAGCAATAAGCATTTTACTCGGCATACAACCGACCCGAGCACAGGTGGTACCGTAGAGACCATGCTGAATTAATAACACACTATCAGACTGCTTACGAATCCGGCTAAAAGCTCCCAAGCCAGCGGTTCCAACACCGAGAATGGCGTACTCTACTTCACGTGTTTCCATCTATATCTCCCTGCATTTAAAGTTTGATAGAAAAATCCTTCAGCTGATAAATGATTTTTCCATCGACCGATAGAAATCCATCCGCTTTCAGCATTTTCTTATCATCATCAACCGATGTAACTAAAGCTTCAACCAATACTTTCTTATTGGTAGGGATAATCTGCCCACGATAATTCCAACTGTGTTTTTCGTTGCAAACAACCGTTTCAAATTGTGAATCACTGCTGATTCCCCATTTTTTAGCCGCAACAACCTTTAACAATTGCAGAAATGATTCGAGGCCCAGAGAACCGGGACAAACAGGATCCTGGTAGAAGTGCGCTTTAAAAAACCACTCTTCTGGGTCAACCGATTTATTACCACGAATATAACCTAAACCATGCGGCCCACCTTTTGGAACAAACACTTCGATTTCATCAATCATGCACAACTTGATGCCAGGATATGGAGATTCTGACGGATAATTAAACTGTTTAGCGCTGACAAGCTCGGCATCACTTGCCTGATAGAGCGACGCACCCTGCACCCCTACTTGCTGTGCTAGAGACTGCTTGGAGAAAAATCCGAAAACGGTATCCCCAGTGTAAACCGGTCCTTTACTATCACTGACGGAAAAATCGTAACCCTGAATAATCATCCCGCCACTGCTGGCAATCCGGGTAATTTTAACGTCAATGGTCAAAGTGCCCGATTGCGCCGTCACCGGACGATGTTGGACTGCATTACCATCGAGATTACGGAACGATAGATCAGTTTCACTGGTTAACGCTGAGCCCAGATAAGCCGCTAACCAGCCGCACGGTTGCAAACCAATTTCAAGAAGAACGCTGTACGGCATCTGGGTCTGCCGATTGGCGGCAAAATACCAAGCGTCGACCGGGATATCGTATTCAGCGGTCACGGTGACGCCTTCAACCAACTTCCACGGTTCACCGTTGATGGCAATAATTCGATCTAGAAACTGAAAAGGCGGCCCCGGTAACCGGGCAATTTTACGTTCATGATCAAAAATCTGATAAGCCTCGCCAAAAGCCTCCGATGGTTTACCGATGGCAAAAGCGGTAATCCGGTCAGTATCATAAAGAATCTTTTTTGTTACAGATAATAACTGCTCATTGTCATCAGAGCGCCAGAGCGCCTCAACCTTCTGCCGATCCAATCCAGCCAACCGCACCGACATGTCGGGGATTTCCACGATCGGATGGCCATCTGCAAACATCAAAGCATCAACAATAGCAAAAGGTTCGGGAGAATACCCCATTTCCTTAATACTAACCCGATAAGTCACGGTTTTGGTTGTTTCAACCACCTGTCCACGACACTTTAGACCACTGGCAATCCCGGGAACCGGCTCGCACCAGGTCTGACCTTCTTCACCAATCCATCCCATTCGCAGCAAATAGATGCGTAGAGTATGCATGCAGCATTCGTACATCAAGGTACCAGGCATGACCTGGTCATCAACAAAGTGACAAGTCAGAAACCAATCATCTGGTTGGATGTCCATCTCGGCAGTAATCTGTCCAATGCCGTAACGTCCGCCGTGCGGATCAAGTTCAATCACCCGATCAACCAATTTCAATTGCCCGCCCGGCAGAGTGTAGGGTTTGAACTGAAGCTCAGAGAATTTACTCCCGAAGCAGGTTTGCAGATCTGCTGCATAGAGAGCATCAATCTGTTCATCGCTATAGGATTCAACCTGCATCGGAACCAAATCGTGCCATTCCTGCGGCAAAACTCCTGGTTGAGACATTAAATCGAGTTTTGTGTGAACGATTCCTTTACCAGCAGCAAGATCTTCAGCAGTAAAAAATCCGGCACAACCATTACGCATTGAGAGTAGCGGCTCACCGTTAACCGTTCCTTCAAAATTGAAGCGGAACAAATAGGTTTGATCTTGACGGAAGAATTCTTCAATTTCGATATTGTAATGAATCGTTTCCCCAACAATTGGCAAACCACGATGAAAGGTGACAACAGCATCAAGCAAACGGTAAACAGCTTTTCCTTTGCTGATAAAATCGATACCCAGATATCCAGAAAGGAATAGATCTGCCTGCCCTGCTTCCACGGCAATACAAGTGGGGATACGACCGCCATCTAGATACCAACGGTCAGCGGTCACATCATGCTCAGTGATAACCCGCCCATGGGTCATCGAACGAGGCACACCTTGAACTTCAAGGATTCGATCCACCAGCATCAATGGACCATCTGGAAGGCGCACTCGGGTTGGGTAAGTATCAACTTCAGCAAAATCAGAGCCAAGCATTTTCTTTACCGAGCCAATGGCAAACTCCATACACATAGAACGATCAAAAGCTACCGACTGAACAGGGGATGTAACGTCTGGAGAAAGTGCATCGACCATCGTTTTTTTAGCTGTTTGATCTTGTGACGGAATTAAAGGTTGAAGATCAGGAATATCCTCACCATGACCAACCAACTGTTGAAGCAGCGATGTTTGCAGAGTAATATTTTCCGCCAAAGCCTGTCCCATGGTTTTTGTAAAACCAAGATAAGCTTCATGGGCATTAACACTTGCACTCATTTTTCGATTAAATTGATCCATGACTGGATCTGAGATACCTTGATCTTGCGTATTTTTCTCCACATGTTGCAGAACTGTTTTTTCTTCATTCAATGCTTCAACTTTGTCGCTATAAGTATCTTTACTTAAGGCAATTAATTGGTTCTTTATCGCTCTTAAATCAAAACCTTTACCACCAATCGTTGTATAAATACGTTGCTCTTTCAAATCCCCTTGCAGGGATTTATCTGACAGTGGTGGATAAAGGGTGCTTAGATCAACCGGAACACGTTCAGCAAGGCAACTGCCAAGCAAGCGCAACAGTTGTGTGGTGGCGTCCAGTCCTGGAGCACAAACTGATCGAGTCAGATGGGGCTGATCTTCAAGGATACAGTTAATCATCCGGCTACAAGATGTTCCTGGGCCGACTTCAAGAAAGATACGTGCCCCATCAGCATAGAGCTGATTTATCACCCGTGGATAGTTGATGGTGTCGAGAGCTTGGGCAAGAATAACATCGGCGGCATTACTTGATGTCAGCGGATATTTGTTACCTAGGGCGCAACTGTAGAAATCAATATTACGCGGAGGAGTCACATCGAAAAGATGTAAATTACGATAAGCATCAGAGACCGCTTTAGTGACTTCGCAGTGAACGGTTGTAACCCCATGTAGCGGAATAAAGTGACATCCAAGTTCAGCAACCAATTGCTCGACCTGTGCTCGGTTCCCACCGACAACAGATTCTCGCTGTGTATTGATAATCAACAGGTAAACCTGTTTTTTACCCTGTAAATAAGGTTTTACCTTTTCAGCTGGAAGGTTGACCATGCCTAAAATCCAATCAACCTCCTGTCCTGATTTCAAGCCCCAAACACGCTTTGCTGCCCGGCATTCTCCGGCCAATTCTTCAGTAAACAAGGGCGACTTTTCAAGACGCTGCAACATCCCATCCCGATTTTTCCAGGCACCAGAAGAAAACAAACCAGCTGACTCACCCAAACTGTAACCACTGACCATTTGGGGCATAATTCCAAAAAATCGAACCAAATCACTTAAAGCGGTGCATTGAGCAACATGGGAGATAACCAAAGCATTATGATTATTCTGAATCGACTCCTTTATTTCAGTTTGCCAAAAATGTTGAGAAAGATATTGATCCGCCAGATATTCACTGTGCTTTTCCTGCTGCCGATAAATCTCTGGCCAGAGAGCTGACAATTCTCGTCCCATGCCGGCAAAGTGATTACCAGAGCCGGGAAAAACAAAAGCAACTTTTCCATGAGGACCAAGAGGCTTTGCAGAATAAAAAATACGATCCCGGATGACAGGATCGATCTGCAATTCTCCGTCTACACCTATCGATTGAAGCGGATCCTCAGAAATTGACCGCTGCGCATAGTCAAGTTGGGAAGTGAGGTTTTCGAGACTAGCAGCTATTAAACTTATGCAATATGGGTAGGTGTGATCGAGTGGGTTCTGAATAAACCATAAACGTGCCAGAGCATCGATTGATTCTTCTTGAGATGCAGAAGAAAACTGACGCAATTTGTCAAATTGAGCCAGAAGTTTTTCGGGTGTTGTCGCTTCGAGAACAAACAACCCTTCGGGTAATGGTCCCAGGGTACGACAAGATAACTCTGTTTTTTCCGCTAATAGCTCTCCGGAAAATTCTTCCAGAACCACATGCGAACAAGAGCCATCACCACCAATACCGCTGACCAATGCCCGTCGTGGCCCATCAGCATGATTATTTAACCAGAATTGAGATCCAGCGGGCAGGTTAAATTGGCCACCCCACTCAGAACTATTTGAAAATGTTTTACGCACTGGTGGCAAAATTTTATGTTGAAGACAAAGAGCCGTTTTGACCAGAGATGCCAAACCAGCAGCAGCTCCAGCATGGCCTATATCAGCCTTGACACTACCAATGCTACAGCTCTGGTTATGGCTATTACGACCAATCACTGCCCCAAAGGCTTGTGACTCCAATGGGTCACTAGCCGGGATACCGCTGCCGTCTGCTTCAAAATAGGAAATGGTTGCTGCTGGGATACTGCCATCCTCACATGCCAGATCAATCGACTTTAAGTAGCTCTTTTGAGCCGGAACGTTACTTTCAACTTGCCCCCCAATCGCCGTACCGATACCATTGATAACTGCATAAATTCGGTCACCATCCTGCCGGGCATCCTCCAACCGCTTCAAAACCACTGCAGCTGCACCCTCACCAATCAGTTGCCCTTCACCTGTGGAAGCGAATGAGCTGCCACCATGAAGGCTAAGAACCGAACGTAAATCTCCAGCAAGGTCGACAGCACCAACAAGTGCACGGTTAATTGAGCCTTCCTGCAGCGAATGAACACCCACCTCAAGAGCTCTGAGACCAGAATTCTCTTCACCAGACAAAGTAAAACTGGGACCGCCGATACGGAATTCCTTGGCGATCCGACTGGCAACAACACTACCAAGGGCACCCATAGTGCGGTTTGCCGTCAAAGCTGGCCCTGCTGCTTGTCGTAATTCATCAAGCCATAAGGAGAACTGTTTTTCATCTAGATTCAGTCCCAACTCCTCGGCCCATTGTCGAGCATATTTTTGCACCGACCAGCGAAAACTGAAATTCGTCGCATTCAGATCCAGACCGCTCCCGATATAGACACCGGAAAACAAGAGATCTTTATCAGTCAGCCGAGCATCATCTAATGCAGCTGCTGCAACTTTCAGCATCAGTAGTTGACGCGGCAGCATTTCTTCCTGTTCTTTCGGCGGAATACGAAAAGAACCTGGGTTGGTAAAGATTTCAGGCACAAAAAAACCACGAAAATCAATTTTATCCAGCCCTGCATGTTTATACCAATGGCTTTGCTGAGCTCCCCACCAGTTTGTCGGAGATTCAGGCTTGGCATCATCCAGACCACCAAATACACGGTGTTGAAATTGCTCCAAATTCTTCCAGGGACCAAAGTGCGCCCCCATTCCAATAATGGCAACAGGCTGGCTTCTCTGCCGGAAAGATGGGTGCAATCTTACCGTACTTTTAGGAACTTCCTGAGGAATCCACTCCTCCAGCAACAGGTGAGCATTAATCCCACCAAAGCCAAAAGCACTGACTGCAGCCCGGCGTGGCAAATCACCTTTTCTGGCCTCCCAACGCCCCGCCTGGTTTAGAATCCTGAACGGGCTGCCGTCCAAAGCAATCCCATCAGCAGGTTGATTGAAATTAACCATCGGCGGCAAAGTTTTTTTCTTCATTGCCAAAAGAGTCTTGACCGTGGCCGCAGCTCCAGCTGCTGTCAGCAGATGTCCTATATTTGCCTTCACCGAGCCAATAACACATTGACCAGGACGCCAGCCACCATCCGTCCACAACTGTTGCAAACTCGAAAACTCAACCGCATCGCCAACTGGCGTCCCGGTTGCGTGACATTCGATTAGATCAACATCACTGGGGGTCCAACCAGCCTGCTGGTAGGCCGCCCGCATCGCCCGTAATTGCCCCTCGGAGTTAGGTGCCAGCAAATTTCCGCCCAGATCACTGGAAAGCCCTATGCCGCGAATAACCGCATGGATATGATCCCCATCACGCAGTGCATCCTGTACCCGTTTGAGCAGCACCAAACCACACCCCTCACCAACGACAAGGCCATTTCCTTTCCGATCAAAGGGAGAACAGGTCCCATTTGGTGACAGTGCCCGTAATTGTGAAAAGCCCATCTGTGTATAGAGTGAATCAGGACGGGATAAACCGCCAGCAAGCATAGCATCTGCCCGACCAGACTGAAGTTCATCCACCGCAAGCTTGATGGCATAAAGAGAGGATGCACAGGCTGAATCAACAGTAAAACAGGTTCCTTCGAAGCCCAAAGCTTTCGCAAGAAGCCCAACTGGAAGTCCGGCAACATAATGATTAATGGGAGCGACCAGTGAATCATCAAAAGATAATTTCTGGTCTGAAAGTTTTTCTAGAAAAGTACGACCAAGATAGTTTCTTGCCAGCGCAGAAGATTTTTCGGTCGGAAGAGCCAGATTGCCAATAATAATTCCCGCGCGACTGCGATCGATTTTCTCAGTGACTGCAGAAGTAAATGTCTGTTGACCAACTTGCAGAAGTAAACGAAACATCGGGTCAAGCGCAGCAAGAAAATCAGGTTCGATATCCAATCCGGGAATCTGAGAAGTATTAATTTCATCATCCAGAAAACAAGCTTTTTGCGAATAGATTTTATCCGCAGCACCTATTTGTGGATCATAAATTTCATCAGGAGGGAGCATCCACCGGCCGTTTGGTGGCTGGCGCGAGGTGTTAATATTACCAACAATATTTTCCCAGAAACGATCCAGGGTCGGTGAATTTGGAAACAACCCACCGACCCCGACGATTGCAATCGATTTTCCGTGCAGCATATTCAGGCAACTCCGGTCAACTTATTGCGCTGGAATGTGGTATTCAAGGATGCATCAATCACACATTCATAGTTTTCTATCCGGGCAACCAATAGATTTTTACGGGTATCAATAAACTCGATATTGGCAATCGCCCGATGATGATTCTGTGCAGTCAACTGGATCCGTATTTCGACACCATTTTCAGGAAAATCCTGTTGATATTGACGGTAACGTCCAGCAAAAACTGGTAAAGAACCCGCTTGATATTGTTCAAAGCTCCACAAAATCAACATTTGAAAGCTACCGTCCAGTACCAGCGGATCAGCAAGCCAAGAATTACGCAAAGGCTGCTCAATCCAGCGGCTTGGCAGTGGTGCCCGATTCACCAGAGCACTAATTCCATCAGCAGAAACACCAAGTACTTTACGGATTCCTTGAAAAACATCCCCATGAAAAAGACGGTCTGGTTGGTAAATCTCACTATCTGGATGTGGATATTCTGATAAGGTCAACTTCTCAGTGGCTGTTTTCCGCTCAGGCAAGCGGGAAGCAAGGACAATTTTCGCCCGGGCATGAGTCACTGACTGCCCCTGGCTATTGACACTGGAGAGCTCCACCGGAACAACGTGTACTCCATCACCCTTAATTGTCTTACCGGTCATCACCTGTAGGGGAACACTCTGTTGCGATTCAAGGGTCACCCCTTTAAGGATGCGTAGATCGTTGAATCCCTGGAATTTCAACCCCGGATTATTGTGAATAGCACCATGAGCCAGCCACTCAATAATAATGGCCATGGGCAAAACCGCTTTACCATCCATAACATGTGACTTTAGAAATGGATACTGATCAACATCAAGATCAAGATCAAATGCCTTGGAAACACAGACATTGTGTGGTGGCTCAGACAACTCTGCAACGGTCTCTTCAACTTCTCCACCCGAAATAATCAGTTCAACTGGACCACCCGGAGGTGTTGAAAGTTCGTTGACCAGATAATCAGCACCCGCCTGAAGATCGATCACATCGATTCCTTCCTGGGCAAAAATCTTTTTCAGTGCAGGAGTTACCATTCCCCCATCCCAAGGACCCCAATTCAACGAAAGAACCCGACAATCTGGTCGCAATTCAGCCTGTTGATCAGCAATTTTATTAAGAATTTCATTGGCAACAGCATAGTCAACTTGTCCGATTCTCCCAAAACGTCCAGTTGAGGATGAAAACATCACCATGATTTTCAGTTGATCCTCATCAACACCTTTTAGGAGCGTCCGCAATCCATCAACTTTAGTAGAATAAACTTGCTCAAATTGTTCTGTTGTTTTCTCTATTATCAATTTATCAGCCAGTACCCCGGCACCATGGATCAATCCCCTGACCGGGCCATATTGTTTCCGCATTTCATCAATCAGAGAATTAAATGCCTGTTGATCACGCAAATCAACGGAACGATAAATTGCCGTTCCTCCGGATTTCAAAATCCGCTCCAGAGTGGAACTAATTTCCCTTGCCGCCATTATCTGCTGATATTGACGTGCGACATCTAGCGGTTTCAAAGGGACATCAGAATGAGCCACCAGAGATTTTTTTATCTCACCCTCTGTTTGTAACTCAGCCAGCCATGCAGGTTCAGCGTCAGGGATCGGGGTACGTCCCAGCAGCAACAAAGTGGCCTGAGTTGCGGTACTGAGTGCAACAGCAACTTCCGCTGTCACCCCTCGACCACCACCACTGATAACAATCAGATCTCCTGACTCAATCGACACATTGACAAAGCTTTCATCCAACGGTTCCGCAATCAGCTCAAGGGCATGCAATCCTTGAGTACTGATTCCAACCTCAACGGGGCTTGCGGTGAAGATTTCATTAACAATCGAAGTTGCAGTCGGCAGAATTTCCATCCCCATCGCCAGGTCAAGGGCTTTACAGTGAATCGCTGGCCACTCCAGCGCAGCTGTTTTACTCAAGCCAGCTAGACCGCCTGAAAGTGAATCATTAATCGACCCAGCCGTACCAAGACCAAAGTAACCATCCATCCGCGAGACGGTCACGAAAAAAGCACCGCCAAGTTTGGCACTACGGTGCAATGCCGGCTCCACTTTCTGTAATAATTTAAAAGTATTGATAAAAAACAGATCATCGGCTCCTTGCAACGGGGCAAGGATAACCAGCCCTGCCAGATTCTCGGGCAGATTGATAGAATCAATATCAGCAACAGAAATCTTACGAGGAATCAGCTGACGATCAGTTAAGCGAGAACAGACAGAATCCGACAAAGTTGAACCATCATCAGTAATCCAAACTTCTGCACCTACAGCAAATTCAAATTCCCTGGATGCCCTTTTCTGCGGCAAAGAAACGGGGCGTAAAACCTCCCTTATGATCCCTTTTACCGTATCAGGCTCGGAGCTAGTCACTACAATTCCCTTGTCATCTAAACTCGATATACTTGCGAGAAAATCAACGATTTGCTCTACAGTCTGCAAGGTGCCCAAATGCTCAGGTTTAATTGCTGGAGTGCCCGGCAAACGTTCCTGCAACGCAGAAAGGATTTCCACCCGTTTAATCGAATCGATTCCCAGATCGGTATCCAAAGCCATTTCCAATTCGAGCATCTCTACTGGATAACCGGTTTTCTCAGCTATGACATCAAGTAACACAGACGAAACCTGCTGACGATCGACTTGTCCCATTTGTGGTAGCTCCGATGGGATAGTTGGAGTGTCTTGCTGCCCACTCTGACACAAATGATCAATAATTTGCCCTAACGTTTGTAGCACTCCAAGATCTTCAGGTCGCACCGCCGGAAGGTCTGGTAGTTGCTCCTGCAACGCAGAGAGAATTTCCACCCGTTTGATCGAATCAATTCCCAGATCGGTATCCAGAGCCATTTCCAATTCGAGCATCTCTACTGGATAACCGGTTTTCTCGGCAACCACTCCCAATAAAGTAGAAGCAACAGACTCCCGATCAACCAGACCGCCTTGTGGTGGCGCTGTCATTGTAGGGATACGCTGTTGCTCTTCCTGACACAGATGATCGATAATTTGCTCTAACGTTTGTAGCACTCCAAGATCTTCAGGTCGCACCGCCGGAAGGTCTGGTAGTTGCTCCTGCAACGCAGAGAGAATTTCCACCCGTTTGATCGAATCAATTCCCAGATCGGTATCCAGAGCCATTTCCAATTCGAGCATCTCTACTGGATAACCGGTTTTCTCGGCAACCACTCCCAGCAATACTGCTGAAACCTGATCTTTATCAGCTCCAATTGTGGTTGATTGCACCGCAACCGAAGCAGACATTCCTGAGGTCAAATATTCTACAATCTGCCCCAGAGTTTGCAGGGCACCAAGATCCTCAGGACGAATGGTTGGGGCTGATGGCAATTTTTCTTGCAACGCCGAAAGAATTTCCACCCGTTTAATCGAATCGATTCCCAGATCAGTATCCAGAGCCATTTCCAGCTCCAGCATTTCCACCGGATAACCAGTTTTTTCAGCAATAATATCAAGTAATAGCGGCGCTACATGCTCATTTCCAGAGACAACTTCAGGTTCAGATATGGGGCTGTCAGTTGCAACATTCAACGGCGTACGGGGTGCGGTGATAGGTTCAACAGGCGGAGATACCTTTGCTGCAGAAGTTACAACATTAGCAGTGATAGATGGGCCCTGCAGTAACTCGCGCTGCTGATCAACCAGTTGCATAAATGATTGGGTTGCCACCTGCTGTCCTTCAAGAAACTGTTGGTGCAACCTAGATGTTTGTTCCTGCAGAGTTTGCAATGCCTGCATACTTTGCTGAGTAATACGCAATGCTTCTTGCAGATTACTGGAAGTTGCTGGAGTGATTGAAACTTGATCAGTTGTCTGTAGTTGGGCTGTACTTTTTACTGATTCAACAACAGGTGCTGTTCCCACAACGGGGTGAACCTCTTTCAATTTCAAAGGAGGCCGTTTCGCCGGAGGCTCATAATAATTGGCACCACAGATAGAAACAGAGATCCCTTTCTTTTTCTGACTGGATTGTTTTTGTGTGGCAGCAAAACCTTCGTCCCAAAGCGATAATTTAATCGGGTTACCTAAGGCTGATAGTTTTGCCAGCATCCTTGCCAGATCATGAATCCCGGAACGTTTACCATTGGATGAATCAAGGGCAATAGCCTGATATTTCCGATCTCCAAGAATCGCCTTAACCATCCCGGTTAAGCGCCCACCTGGGCCAACTTCCAGGAAGGTTCTGACTCCTGCCTGATACATATTCTCAATTTCGGAGACAAAATCGACCGGGTTGGCTAATTGTTCCGCCAGCAATTCTCTGATCGCAGCCGCTGAGCTTGGATAGACCGCTCCGGTAGTATTGGAAAATACATTTTTGCGAGAGTCCTTAAAATCTACAGTCTTAAGTTTTTCAGCAAAGGGGTGCGCTGCGGCAGCAATCAGCTTACTGTGAAAAGCTGCTGAAACCGCCAGCTGTTTATTGCTGATCCCTCTTTGGTTTAATAGATCAATAGCTTTTTCTATTTCAGCTGTATCTCCGGACAATACAGCCTGTTCTGGGGTATTACGATTGGCCAATACCAGATCCAGTTTTTCCTCAGCCAGAAAGTTTTCAACCAACTCCAGAGGCGCAGAAACTGCCACCATCGACCCACGATCACCAGCACCGGCAGCCATCAATTCACCGCGGAGCCGAGACAAGTCATATAAATTATCAGTAGTAAATACCTCGGCTGCACAAAGGGCAGTTAATTCGCCGTAACTATGCCCAGCGACAGACTCTGCCGCAACACCAAAGCGCGCCAAGACCCGTCCCGCCGCCAAGCTGATTGCACCTAAAGCTGGTTGTGCAGCCTCAGTCGCCTGTAGCGCAGCGGCAACATTCTCTTTACCTTTCTGGTCAAACTGGTGAGGAGGATAAATTTTGTCAGTCAAATCACCAAATGATGAGTCAGTATTTTCAGCAAAGGCATGGTCGGCATCCTGTAGGGTTGCAAGAAATTCCGGAAATTGCAGGGCCAGGCCTTTCAACATCCCTGGATACTGCGCTCCCTGACCAGGGAATAGAAGTGCATTGGTGCCGCTAAATTCATCAGCAGCATAATAGATACCGTCAGGTGTTTCCCAAAACTGTTGATCTTGATTCTTCTCCAGCATCGCACCGGCATTCTTCAGTTGGCCGGCTCGATTGGTTTGGTCTTTTTCAATAACCAGGATAAGACGTTTGGGGTCAGATTCTTTATACTGCTGTCGTTTTCTGTCGGCATCTAATCGTAGTTGCGACCAGTCACCAACACTGGGAAAATCATGTAAAGCTTTGGTCAAACCAGCATTGTCTGCAGCAGAGAATGGGACGATTTGAACATTGCCGTCCCAATCAACCACTTGCTTTTCAGGCTGATGCTCTTCCAACAAACAATGAAAATTGCTGCCGCCAAAACCAAGGGCACTGACCCCGGCACGGCGGGGGTGATTACCTCGCGTAATCCAAGGTCGTGCTTCAGTGTTCACATAAAATGGAGTATTGGCAGCAGTAAGACTCTCGGCCGGTTTATTAACTTTAATCGTCGGCGGTAAAACCTTGTGATACAGCGCCAGACTTGCTTTAATTAATCCAGCAACCCCGGCTGCCGCTTTAGCATGGCCAATCTGTGACTTGATTGAACCCAGAGCACACCACGGTTTTTCAGCCTGACCGAATACGTCATGCAGAGCAGTAACCTCAACGGCATCCCCGACTCTGGTTCCAGTTCCATGCCCCTCAATTAACTCCACCGTTTCGGGTGTTACCTTACCCTGCTGATAAGCACGTCGGAGCGATTTTGCCTGCCCCTTGGCACTAGGTTCATATATCGCTGAGCCACGTCCATCACTTGAAGCACCGATCCCTTTGATCACCGCATAGATATTGTCACCATCCCGTTCGGCATCTTCCAATCGTTTCAAAACGACAATACCCAACCCCTCGCCCAATGTGGTTCCATCGGTAT